>JAISRJ010000188.1 GCA_031273705.1 Clostridiales bacterium | reverse complement strand
GTTTGTGGGGTTATTCTGCAATGTTATTTCATAATCCATACTTCCTTAAGTAACGTTTTGCTGGCCGTCTTAAAACTTTCGACTGGCAAGGCTAGCCCTATTTTTTTTTGTGTTTGATTGAGTCTGTAGGGTAATGTTCAGAAGTTATTGAGAGATATGAGGTTTTTTCCCCGCAGGAAGGTTCTAAACGTCTTGTTAAAAAAGTTATCGGCTCAAATAGATTTTTTTTCAAAAAAATCTCTCCTAAGACGGTGACTAGTAAATTACCCTCTTTATATTATGATTATCCAATAATCATACGGTTATATGTGAATATGGGCCAAAAAACTCACCACAAACATGTACGATGAGCCATAAATCATACTTCGGTGCGATTCCATCCTCTTGGACATTCTCGCAAGAGAGCAAATGCAAATTTTTTAAGAATTATAAGACTGATTACGAGTATGATAAAGACATTGCGTTTGAAGCGACTGTCTGTGCCGCACAAAGGAAATACTGGACGTGTCAGTCCATTAAATCCCAAAAGTTATGCCTTAAACACTTTGAAGCATTCGTTCTCCAATCTCAAAATAAGCAATAGTTCGTCGCTCTCAAAACCATCAATTATAATCAGAGGCAAATGTAGTTTTAATAGAAATGCAATACCCGACGGTCAAATAAAACGGCTCTTCATTAACAAATTTTGTGATCTCAGGCTCATTAGTGTCCAAAAATACCAACCTAGGGCGAAAACGAAACCCGCACCAGTTGCTAGAAATCAACCTAGTCTAAAACGAAACCCGCGAGCTTCCTTCGCTGGCGGCCTTATGTCGAACATACGGCAGTACTCCCTCTGCGCTTCTATCTCACATTCGGCAATCAGCCGAATAAAAGCCTCATCGCTCGGACTGCGCTTATGCTGCCCCTTTTTCAAAGCGTTGATATAGTCAGAGCGCAGAACGGGCGGGATAATTACAATCTGATAGCCACAATTGATAAGTATCAGATTCATCAATAACCTCGCTGTGCGCCCATTGCCATCCGTAAACGGATGGATGTCCACCAGTTTTCTGTGAGCGAATGCGGCAAAGCAGACAGGATGTGTATCCTCGCTTTCAAGGATTAACTCGTCTACAAAAGCCCTCATCAGCTCCGGCACTTCCTCGGCTGCGGGCGGTATATAATCAGTCCCCGTTATAAAGACCTGATGATCTCGGTAATGACCTGCTTTTTCAGGTTCAATCCTCTGATAGAACAATCCATGCAGTTTGAGGATTATATCCTCGGATAATTCAAGGTCATGGCTGCGTGCGATTTTCAGCATGAAGTCATAGGCATTTGCGTGACCTATGGCCTCGTAACAGTGGCGCAAGGGCTTCCCTCCGGCTGTCAAACCGTCTTCCAAAAGCACTTTTGTTTCAGTTAAGGTCAGTGTATTGCCTTCCAGGGCGTTTGAGGAATATGTCGCGCTAATACGGAAATAGGCATCCAATTGTTTTACTTCCGCAGGTTGAAGCGGTCTGCGTCTGTCGATAAGTGCTTTTGTTGTATCTATTCTGCGAAGCATGGTTTGAATGTTCACAATATTTCCTCCGATTTTCTATTAATCAGTATAGCGAAAAAATCTGTGAGTTTCAAACAAAATCCGTTCTTGGCACAGAATACAAGCATTTTGCCGTTTCCTTGTTTTTTCCATTTCACCATTCTATTTTGCTTTAATCCGGCGCACTCCGTACCGCCCAAAGTTTTGCTGCCTTGTAGCTGGTGATTTTTAGCCAAAAAGCTTCCGGCGAGCATAGCTTTTCCTGCGCTTGCGTCGTGACAAAGAGAGCATTTTAATCGATGCGGTTTGAAGCTTCATGTCACGATTGGTGTTGATTTTGCTACCGAATGAGAGCCTTTCTCTTCGCTCATTAATTGAAGTTGCTGAACGATGAACGACCTAAGTGGATAATTTCAGTTTTAGTGATCCACGTTTCTAACAGAAGTGATCCGTGTCTATTTCCGAAATTACAGCATTACAACCCGTGTTACATCGCACAGGCCATTGTTTTCTATAAACCGCACCACAAAATGATAAAAAAGCCTCGTAGAATGGATCACTTTTAATGAGAAAGACATGGATCGCTTTTTGTGATAATATCCACTAAGGTATAGCAATCGTTCGGCAGTTTGTTTTTTCTCGCCAATTCGGGCAGAATATAGAGCTTATGGTAAGTAAGATATCATTAAAAAAATCCCCTTTTGGAAAAGGTATTCACTATGCGTCTTGGGGCTCTCGTCGGTTGGCGTTGCCTGTTTTTTTAACCTAATCGCTAACTAATTTTCAATTTGCTTGGGGATAATAAGGTGAGACGAAAAATCATGGCCTAAAGATTCTATAGCCAGGCCCGGAAAGAGTTCGCCATTTTCCCATAAATAGCTCTTTTAGGCTGGAAATAAGAAGTTACTTGCCAACGCACCGGAAATGAGAGAGGAAACTTACTGATAAGACTGGAGCATCTTGAAAATGCGAAAGTTCTTGTCGACGTAGAGATATCCACCTTTTAGATTTTTATCGAATGTCAGAATAGCAATGATCAAAGGTTTAGGGGGGGTTAGGAGACGAGGCTGACATTTTTTTACTCTCCTTCTACTGTCCGCTGTCTGGAATATTGTAACAGGCGGGAATCCGAATGTGCAAGGAATGTTTGGAGACCGAAGTGGGTTACCGAACATTCAGTTACTAGGAGACTGCGCTTTCTCCTGTCACTTCCTAAAGGTTCATCATCCTTCCATTGAAGGACATGACCTACTCAGACGGGAGCCAGACTATATACTTGGAGGCGAGGTCAAGTTAAAACTTCTGCGGGAAATGTTGAAAAGAGAGATAAAGTCGGCAGTGTGAACGTGTATACAGTGTGAACGTGTATACAGTGTGATGGGTATCACATAATTAAATTAAATATCAATAAATTTAATAAAAATTTACGCATTATATATGCCTATAATCAGTTTTGCTTTTATCTCCATGGGAATTTGAAAAATAAGTTGTTAGTAAATGGAGAAATTGCTTGCCAGCATCTGCAATATTTTGCGTTTTTGCCTCATGATTCTTTTTCTAAGGCTGCCCATACAGACTATTTTTAATTTTTTTATTTCTAGGGCTTAAATTTTATAAACAAAACTCCTGTCCAAAAATATCAATCGGACAACTTTACAACCCAATTCCCGTGACGTTTTGATCCTTCACGCACAAGTAATCCTTTCTTTTAGAGTTGCAACTGCATCCTGAATAGCCCTTCTTGATTTTCCGATTGCCTTTGCGACATCGACTTGTCTAGCTGATGGATGCTCCTCAAAATATTCTAAAATGATTTGCTCAATCAAAATACTGCCAAAGCGCAATGACTGCGCTTTATCCTGCGTTTTGGACTGATCCGGCGCTTTATCTGTTTCAACATCAAACGAATAGCTGTCATCACGCGGTACAATTAGACGAAACAAGTCACCATCAATCATTTTTGGGTCTTTGCCAGAGTAGCGGATAACATAGCGATACAAATTTCTCACGCCGGAACCGAGTTCGTCTGCCAAGCCTAATATTGCGGAAAAAAGAGGCAATAATCGAATTCTTTGGGTTTGGTTCAAAATCATCAGGCGTTATCAAGCCGTTTTTCTCGGCCCGATTTGCGTTTGATACAGTCATCTTGTCTCTTTCAATCACAAATTTGGCTATATATGAACTCGTGAACTCGCGATGCATCAGCGTATTTACTAGCATTTTGCGGGTAATTTTGCTCCTCAATGAAATATTTTTATCACCTTCAAGATAGAATTTATCCTACAAATGTTTTTCAGCAAAGGCCATAAAAGATCTTAACTTTATATCAGGTTAGTTTCCACAATCAAACGGTCATCGTAACGATCAACGTTAACCTTACGGAGCAACGCAT
>JAISRJ010000056.1 GCA_031273705.1 Clostridiales bacterium | reverse complement strand
CTATTGAAAAGAACGATACCAGCTGCGGAACCTGCCAATAACAGACCGCCGACCATCATAAATGCTTTAGTACCCACGCCGCCGGTACCCGGAAGCAGTGTGCCGCTGTTATTTGCGATATTCACTGAGAGCGTACCGCTGGTTACATCGGCGGTAATGTCAGGGTTGTCAACCATAAGGTTCGTCAGTCTGCCGTCTTCCGTGATATCCGCGTCAACGTTAAATACCAATGGGTCAATCATCAGATTGTATCCGGCGGGGGCTTTATCCTCAAAGAGGAAATACTGGCCGGTGCCGATTTTATGGCTGAACTTACCGTTTTCATCGGATACCAAAGTATCGGTTACCAGATACAGGGTGTTTTCGTCATAAACCTTGGTTACAGTTGAACCGTTATCTGTGGTCGTCCATAAAGAGAACTCCGCGTCCTCCAGTTTAAGGGAGACGTCGTTGCCGTCTAGTTTTGTTGCGTCCAGCTTGAATGTATATACCTTATTATCGCTGCCGGGAGTTTCTTCTTCGGGTTCGTCTCCAACGCCGGTATAGTCATGATTGGGGTCATTGCTGTAAGTTACCGTGACATGGTTTAGATTGCCGACTGCGCCGGTAACAGCGTCGTCGTTAAGGATGGCGGAATAAATAACGGATATGAGGTCGCCTTTTCTGTTGTTATAACTGTAGAAATCATTGAATACGATTTTGATCAGGCTGTTATCAAAAGCGTCCGTGGTCACGGTTAAAGTATAGTCCGTATCCTTAACCAGAGTATCGCTTCCCACCATAACTACGAGTGAATCCTCATCAAATGTCAAACCTTTGGACATTGTATCTGTGATGGTATAGAAATAATCGTTATAACCTGTCATATCGGGCACGCTGGATGTTAGCTCGTAATTAACCCTATCACCCACAGTATAGCTGTTTCCCTTAAATTTCAGCCTTAACGGCTGTGGACCGATCAAATCCATCGGAGGAGGATCGATATCCAACGGATAAATTTGCCCTACAATGATGTTTTTATCAATTGTAGGATAGTCGCCTTTAAGAATCATTTCGGCATCCGGATCCGTTGAAGTTAGGTTACACAAACCATTCGATGTGCCTTCCGGATACACCAGGTAGTATCCAAGGGCTACATTGCTGAATACAACCGTTGTACCGGTGGCTACCGCGGAATATTTAACGCCCGACAGTTGATTTGCTTTATCCAGGGGTAAGGCATAGGCTTTTGCGGCCTCCGCGAAAGCCGTCGTCTCTACCGAATCCTCAACCATGTCAGAAACATACTGAACAGCGGCCGCGTCACTGGTAATAGGAGGTGTTAAGCCGGCAAAGAAATCCGTGAATTTCGGATTTATTGTGTAAGCGTAATTCTTTGAGTCGTCGGCCTTGATACTCAAGCTTAGGTCAAAAATTCTGTATATATCGTACTTTTTCCCAGCCTCGGTATTATTTATGGTGATGGAACCTTCGGTGGGTATGCTGGGATTACTTGCCAGCGCCGGAAAAGTCATGCAGGATACCACTAATAGACTGGTTACAACCGCGCTTAAAAGCCGTTTCATTCAATTACCTCCTCATAATTTTAATTACGAAAATTAAATTGATTAAAATATCGGCAGTCCCGATAAGCAACTCGCCGCATCCTTGTCGTAAGTGTTTTTGTCTTTATGTTTTGTGCCTCAAATAAGATATCGGAAGAAATGTTTATATATTTAGCGGGTGGGGTCATTTGCCATCTATACGATCCTTTCCACACAACGCCGCGTCAGACGGCCGCTTGCGTACCTATGGGTACGCGGCAAACAATATATAATTGGCAAACGTTTGCGCTTGCGAATATAAAAAAGGGCTAATCGTCAACGCGATAGCCCTTAATAATTTTTACATAATTCTATAACCGCTAATTCAGGTCTGTTAAACATACGAATAGGGAATACTGTCGTCCCTATCCCGCGGGAGATGTATAACATGTTTTTACCCTCTGTGTACCATCCGTCTCCGTACTTTGGAAGAACGCCCTGCCCCGGCGCGTATAATGTAGGCAACGGAGGAAACCGAACCTGCCCGCCGTGCGTGTGCCCCGAGAGCACCAACCCCAACTCCAGATTTCTCATCCGTTTAAAAATTTGCGGCTGGTGGCTTAAGATTATATGAAACTTACCGCTGTTTGAGCGCAGCAGCTCGCTTATACCGGCAAATCTGTTGCTTATCAGAGTAGTGTAATCCCTAAAGCCTATCAGCGGCACATCACCGAAAGACTGTACGCGAAAAACTTGCTTTTCATTTTCCAAAGTCGTAACTCCGACAGATTCCAAAAGCTCCGCCATTTCTTCATAGAACATTTGCTCATGATTGCCCTCTACATAAAAAACGGGAACCCGGCGCGCAAGACGTTTTATATGCGGAATATGCGGTAAAACCTGTTCATATTCCCCTACGACCATATCCCCCGTTATGGCCGCGATATCAAACTCCATTCGCTCAATAGCTGACCACACATCCAGATTCATTTTTTCCTCATTATTACCATGCAAGTCAGATATATGCAGAATCTTCAGTCCGTTTAGATGTAAAGGCAGCCAATCAATTATAACACGCTCATGTTTTATCTTTATCCAATTTTTCCCCGCCCAGCATCCCGCGGACACAACCGCGGTTATAAACAAACCCGCAGCCGCCAATTTTTCCGATAAATTCTCTATATACATTAAAAGCAGCTTCCGCCGATAAACTCACGCAAAATAGAATTTGCAACCACATGCTCACTGCTTACCCCCAAAAACGTATCCAGGAATTTTATAAGCCGCCTTGCCTCCGTATATTCCGGAGCGTTTTTCTTTACATTAAATAACAGCGGTTCGGCGAATTGTTTTAGGATGCACATTTCGTAAATTAAAGCTGAATTAAAGAATCCGTCCGCCTCTTCTTGGAATGGGAATATATATTTATTTTCGCCCCTTAACACCGACATCCACATGTTAATCGTATGAAGCGCGTCCGCTCCTCTCGCGCGGTGGTCGCGCACTATGCGCCTAATCAGCCGAGAGTCGGTGGTGGCTATCCGGTTATGATCATCTATATTTAATTGAGTAAGCGCGGAAACAAAAATCTTAAACTTTTTATCGTGCGGAATCAACTCGGTTAATCTTTCGTTAAGCCCGTGAATGCCCTCTATAATAAGAACATCGTCCGGCTTCAGCCGCATAATTCTGCCTTTATATTCCCGTGTGCCATCTATAAAATTATATTGGGGCAGCTGCACTTCCTCACCTTTTAGTAAATTATTCAGATCTTCGTTAAGCCGCTCTAAGTCAATGGCATCCACTGTTTCGTAATCATAATTTCCCTCGTCGTCACGCGGGGTCAACGCCCGTTCCACAAAATAATCATCCAGGTTTATTACCGAAGGCCGCAAACCATTCACACGCATTTGAACGCATAATCTCTGCGCGAATGTCGTTTTTCCTGAAGACGACGGACCGGCTATAAGCACAATATTCTTTTTTTCCTGGTGAATTTGATCCGCAAGGTACGCGATTTTCTTTTCGTGCAGAGCTTCATTAATACGAATAATCTCGCTAAGTTTACCTTCGCATATCAAATTATTAAGCGCGCCGACTGTATCCGCGTTTAGAATTCGTGCCCATTCGTTAGATTCCGCGAATACTTCTGAAATTTTTATATGCGGCGTCAACTCCGACATTTCATTCGCGTTATCCGGCGAAGGAAACTGCAATAAAAAGCCCTTAGACCGTTTCAACAGTTTAAAACTGCCGATAAGCCCTGTAGACGGTATCATCTGCCCATAAAAATAATCGTAGAACCAATCCAGTTTATAAAAATTTACATTGCTGGAACGCCTGTATTTAAGGAGCGATATTTTATCGTCCAGTCCTAGCTCCTCGGCAATTTTCAATCCCTGATCTACAGGTAACGCAAGTTTTTCTATTATGAGTCCCTGCTCGGCGATTTCCCTCATTTTATTTTCTATCTGTTCCAATAGTTCGTCGGTTATTTCCACCGGCTCGTAAATCTCACAGTAGTAATTTTTATTTATTGAATGCTCGATTACAATCCTCGCTTTTTTTCCTAGAATTGATTTGGCGGCATATATCATCAGAAAGGAAGTCGAACGCTGGTATGCTCGAAAGCCTTCTCTGTCGGTTATGTCTAGAAATTCCACTTGACAATCCATCGTTACCGGGGCGATTAGATCGTCTATATGCTGATTAACCTTCGCCAGGATTATAGGATTTTCTCTTTCGGGTATAAGCTTGCTTATTTCCCACAATGTGATGCCCGCTTGAACGATTAGTTCGCCATAGTCTTTTATATCTACTGTTATCATGAACTAACCCCCTTTAAACTTTAAGCCAATTTCTAAACGGCTGTCCACTCATAAATGCTCTTATTTCCAATTCAACCCTGTCAGATACGGCCGCTTTGCTCAAATAATCCGCCAGACGCGGAACAATAACGACCTCACTCGCAAAATGTGTCGCGTCTATTAGATACAGACCTTGATGCAGAGCGTTTTGCGCGTCGTGATATTTTATGTCGCCCGTAATAAATAGCTCGCACTTATTTTTTAGGACGGCGTCAAATAAAACTTGTTCGGACCCTCCGCCGGAACAAAGCGCGACTTTATTTATTATGCTTGAAGGATTGCCGCAATAACGGATGGTTTCCAGCCCTAACACGTCCGCCGTGCACCGCGCCAATTCGTCAAGCCGTGTTGGAACAGGCAGTCTTCCAACACGTCCGATGTTCTTGTAATCCGAATCGTCTGTTATGAGTATTTCCTTTTCGATAAGTCCTAATCGTTCAAACAATACATCGTTTACGCCGCCCATAGCCGAATCCAGATTCGTATGGGCGCTGAACAGACAGATATCAGCGCGGACGAGCGTGAATACGCGCCGTTCGATGTGATCACGCGTCGTTATTGTTTTAAGCGGACGGAAAATTAATGGGTGATGAGTGATTATCATATCCGCGCCCCATTCAATCGCCTCGGATATAACGCTATCCAAGGCGTCCAGCGCGATAAGAATTTTCTTTATAGGTTTATTAATATCCCCTATCAAAAGCCCGACATTATCCCAACTTATGGCTGTGGATTGAGGAGCTATTTTTTCCATTTTTTCTATAATCCAAGACGCGGTAATCATATTTTAACTCTCCTATTTTTTTGCGCTAAGCGCCAAAAGTGTTTGCGATGGTAAATAGCATACCCATATAAGTATCCAAAAGATATTATTATCAGCCGATACTATATTGTAAAGCCCCACATTAATATCACATAAAAAAAACAGCGCCATTCCCAATGGCAGAATGAGGCTGTTTGGATAAGGTAAATTTTTGCGATAAATGAACGCGGTAATAAGGCTTGCGGTCAGCGCGGCGGCATAAACCGCCGACAGTCTTAACACTAAGGACATACCGGCTAATGTTC
>JAISRJ010000245.1 GCA_031273705.1 Clostridiales bacterium | reverse complement strand
TCCTCACAGCTGCCGCGGAAACTTCTTACTCTGCCTTTACTCATACGAAAGACACGTATATCCATCAGCATATCGCTGTACGGTCCGTCATACTCCGTAAGAATTTTCTCGCCGTCTTTATTAAACGCGGGGTATCCAAATACTTTTTTCATATTCCTCTCCCTCAGTACGCGCGCGCGTTTTTCCTGTTTTCCATTACCGACTTACACGCCTTTATTACATCCGGTTTTGAAGAAGTGGTGGCAATACCGATGTTCCACCAAGTATTATAACCGTCCGTCATTGTTTTTGGCAAAACCTTAAGATCAATAAGCGTAGAAGTTACCTGTTGTTTCGCGTCCTTTAAAGCGGCGGTCAATTCCTCCGCCGAACGCGCGGTGTAGGTTTTAAGACCATAACCCTTCGCCACTTGAGCGTAATCGACCGGAATCAAATTACCGGTAAGCCCGCCATCAGAATCCCGATAACGGAACTCTGTAGCCAAACTGCCCACACCGTTTGTCATCTGCAAATTGTTTATACAGCCGAACCCGCAATTGTCGAACACCAAAATATTTATTTTAACTTGCTCCTGCATTGCGGTCATTATTTCAGAGTGCAGCATTTGGAAACTTGCGTCACCGACGAATGCGTAAACTTCATTCTGAGGATCCGCCAATTTTACACCCAGCGCCGCCGCGACTTCATAGCCCATACAGGAATAGCCGTATTCAGCGTGATAGCCTCCAACTTTGTCGGTAGTCCAAATTCTCTGCAAGTCGCTGGGCAAGCTACCGCCGGCCGTAATAATTATGTCGTCCGGCTTTATTGTACGGCGTACGGCGCAAATAGCGCCCGTTTGCGTCAGAGTGCTTTCCATTAATTTAACATATTCCGGAATAGTGCGAGGGTCAAAGTATTTTATATTTGGCTCAAAATCCTTATCATATTTGTAATTCGCTAACCGACTCATCTCAATTTCCCAAGCCGATTTTTCTTCCGCTATCTCATTCAGATAAGCCGACCGATATTTTTTTGCGCGAAGTATTTCCGCCAGAGCCTCTAAAGTCACTTTCGCGTCCCCGACAGCTTTTATAGAATCCATTTTAAAAGCATGGTATCTACTATTATTAATGGCGACAAATTGTACATCCGGATTCTTGAATTGGCTTTTAGATCCTGTCGCAAAATCCCCCAGGCGCGTTCCGATCGCTATTATTACATCCGCTTTTTCCGCGATATTATTAGAAGCCGATGTTCCTGTAACTCCAATTCCGCCCAAACACATCGGGTGGCTGGATTTGCACGCGCTTTTTCCCGCTTGAGTCTCACCGAAAGGAATAACAAACTCCGAGCAGAAATTTTCTAAAGTCTCGCCCGCTTCGGAATATTTCACACCTCCGCCAACTATAACCAGCGGATTTTTCGCGCCGGCTATAACATCCGCTAAATCTTCAAGTTCTTCCTTCACCGCAATAGGGCGTGTAATTTTATGTACGCGTTTTTTAAAAAAATAATCCGGAAAGTCGAAACTTTCACCTTCGACGTCCTGGCTAAGAGCTATACATACCGCGCCCGTGTCGGCGGGATCCGTCAAAACCCTCATGGCGCTTATCATCGCGGTCATCAATTGTTCCGGACGAATTATTCGATCCCAATATTTGCATACAGGCTTAAAGGCGTCGTTTGTAGTTATCGATAAACTCTCGCTTTTTTCCAATTGCTGTAATACGGGATCAGGCTGACGCGTCGCAAAGGTATCAGCGGGTAAGACCAAAAGCGGAATATTATTGACCGTCGCCGTCGCGGCAGCCACTACCATATTTGCCGCCCCCGGACCTACAGAGGATGAGCACGCTATAATTTTACGGCGGTTAAGCTGTTTCGCGAAAGCGGTGGCCACATGGCACATGCCTTGTTCGTTGCGTCCCTGAAAAACTTTAAGTTCCCCCGGGTTTTCATCCAGCGCCTGGCCTAAACCAATTGCTATTCCATGCCCGAAGATTGTGAAAACGCCTTCCACAAATTTGGTCTCGGCGCCGTCGAAAGATATGTATTGACTATCAAGAAATTTTACCAGCGCCTGTGCGGTCGTCATATGAGTGGTGCTCATAAAATACCCCCTTAAGATATAAACTTAATATATACGCCAAAATCAAAATATCGCGGATATGTGCGCGTGCCCGCAAGTATAAAACGCGGCTTTTTAAGCCAAATACTAAAATCGCCATCAGCTATTTTGTTCACCTAATTAGAATAACCCCTGATTTTTACTTTGTCAATAGACTTACAGCAAAAAGTCCAACGATAATTATCAGGTTAAAATAAATTACTAAATATTATACAACAAATTTAGTAATTATAGCTAATTGACTTTTACTTTGCTATGATTATAATAAAGATATAAAAGAAAGTTTGTGCTTACTTGTTTACTATCGTGCGCGTGCACGTGAACACAAGTCAAAGCACTGGAAAGGCGGGTTGATTTATGGGAAAGTATAAAAGTCCTCTTCATGAAATGGCGGAAACTACTAAGACTCAATTTTGGAATGACAGTTGTTCCATTCCCGAGCTTACATACGCTTTGGAACACGGCGCGGTGGGCGCGACTACAAACCCCGTTATAGTTAATCAGGTTCTAAAACAATCTTTAGAAGATTACATTCCGACTATTCATAATTTAATAATTGATAATCCAAATGCCACGGAGGATGAAATAGCCTGGCTGTTAAATGAACGGATGGCTATTGAAGGCGCAAAATTGCTGCGGCCTGTATTTGTACGAACAAATGGCAAGGGGGGGTACATTTCTATCCAAACAAACGCAAAGTATTACCGCAATTGGGAAAAAATAACACAACAGGCTATTCATTTTAAATCTCTGGCGCCGAATATAATGGTCAAGATGCCTGTTACATACTCCGGTGCGCGAGCTATTGAAGAATCTACATATAATGGTGTTAACATTAACGCAACCGTATCATTTTCCGTTCCACAGGCAATAAGTGTCGCCGAGGCTATAGAAAGAGGTTTGGCTCGCCGATTGAGCGAAGGGATGGATAATTCGTTTTTACATCCTGTGTGCACAATTATGGTCGGACGTATCGAAGACTGGCTGAGGGATGTTATAAAGGCTGAAAATATAGATTTTGATCCGAAAGTCCTTGATTTTTCAGGAGTGGCGGTATTTAAAAAAGCGTATGAAGTTTTCCAACAGAAAAAATATACGACAAGATTACTAGCCGCGGCATATCGTAACGATTACCATTGGACAGAATTTATCGGCGGGGATGTTTCTCTTACTATCCCTCATAAATGGCTGAAGAAGTTTGCCTAGAGTGACACGGAAGTTAAAAATCGCATGGATATCCCTGTTGATTCAAAAGTTATAGAACAGCTTAAATCTCTAAGGGATTTTGTTCGCGCTTATGAACCCGACGGCATGGAACCGAAAGAATTCGACGATTTTGGGGCGACGCGTAAAACTTTAAAGCAGTTTCTTAAAGGATACGACGAAATGGTTGAAAAAGTACGGAGCTTCATGATTGAATGAAATCATTAACTACTCCGGCAATTTGTATAAAAATAAAGGAGAGTTTTAATTTGAACCCAGATTTTAAGCAAGCAA
>JAISRJ010000163.1 GCA_031273705.1 Clostridiales bacterium | reverse complement strand
TCTTTCAGTATGGTTATGAATCCGTTTTTAGCTTTGGGTTGCGAGAGTGTTACCGCTATACATCCTGAAATTTTTAACGGCAGTATTAGAACTTGGATCGAACAAAATGAACCCGATGTAGTTATATGTATGGTTTACCCCAATTTTCTTTATTTTGTTAAGGATTTGATTTAATGTGCCATCAATTAGGCATCGCGAAGAGCAACAGCCCAACACCTGTACATATATAAAAGACAAAGGGCTTTTAGCGCTTCTTCTTTCCCAAACGGGTACGACTATGGAATTGCTTCATGACTAAGCGAAGAAATATTTCTACTGATTGACAACCTTATATTTTTCTGGCAAACTGAATATATCAATAACGAGGTGGGCTGTTATGGAGAAACGTGAACTGCTGTATTCGGGAAAGGCGAAGGAAATTTATTCTACGGATGAACCTTGCTTGGTCATTATGAAATACTTAGATGATCTTACAGCTCTTAACGGCGCTAAACATGGCTCGTTCGCTGATAAGGGACATCTAAACAGACAGATTTCAGATAAAATTTTTGTATATCTTGAGCGGCGCGGTATAAAGACACACTATGTAAAAACCATCAACAGCCAGGAAGTCTTGGTCAAAAAGGTAAGTATCATTCCTTTGGAAGTTATTGTGCGAAACATAGCGGCCGGGAGTTTTTCAAAAAAATACGGCGTGCCCGAAGGAACGCCGCTCGCGTGTAGTGTGCTAGAGTTTTCATATAAAAATGACGAGCTTGGCGACCCAATGTTAAGTGAGAGTCACGCTCTCGCTCTTGGACTTGCGACAAAGCGGCAGATTGAAACAATCAGTAAAGTCGCTCTTTTAATTAACGATGAACTAAAAGCCTTGTTTGATAACATAAATCTGCGCCTGATAGATTTTAAGATTGAGTTTGGTATCGACAATGACGGTAATATTTTGCTCGCGGACGAAATATCACCGGATTCTTGCAGGCTGTGGGATAAGGATACCGACAAAAAGCTGGATAAGGATAGGTTTCGTTTAGATCTGGGGGATGTCGAGGCAGCCTATCGTGATGTGGCAAGCCGTTTGACATAGCCCGCACATAGACTGATAAACCCCGGAGCCACGAATACGGCTATTATACCCGCAAGCCAAACGGCGGGTATTCCATAATGATTTGGAATTGCCGCGGCGCTGATTGTTTGGTTTAGATTTTGAGGATAAAATACCAACGCCAGAATAAATGTTATAAACGATTGAAGAATTTTCGCAAGTATGTAGACTGATGTTTTTATATCGGTGCGGCTTAAAATGCTCGCGGTTTGCGCGTGAATCGAAAATCCGCTGAAAGAAATAAATATACCCGAAATTATTACCTGAGTTTTAAGCATAAGACCGGATCCGGCGGCTATATTTACTCCGTTGGTCATTTCTATCGCGCCCGTTAGGGCAAGTACATAATTTGACTGAATCGGCAGCAGACTGATGCATCTGGTCAAAACACTGAAAACTATAATAAGTCCTCCGATTATCGCCATGCTTTCCATTGCGCTTAAAACGCTTTGCGATAAGATTATTCCCAATTGTCGGGGTTCTGACCGGGATTCCAGTGGCTGAGGCAAAGTAGATATATCCTTCAAAGATTTTTGTCTGGCGGATTCGCTCCCGCTGTTTATATTATACCACCGAAAGATTATTCCGGTAAAAATCGCCGACGCGTAATGGATCAACAGCAAAAAATATCCGATCTCTTTACTGTTGAATATTCCGATTCCGACAGCGCCCAGTATAAACAAAGGACCCGAATTATTTGTAAAGCTGACGAGTCGCTGCGCCTCGGTTTGGGTAAGGACTTTGGTTTCGCGTAGCAGGGCGGTCACCTTGGCGCCCATCGGGTAGCCCGAACTAAAGCCCGCCGCCAGTGCGAACCCACCTTCGCCGGGCACGTCGAAGAGTGGTCGCATAAGCGGTGAAAAAAACCGCCCGGCATGATTTATAAACCCAAGTCCAGACAAGATGTTGACACCAGCCATAAACGGAAACAGCGTGGGCAGTATTTGATTAAACCATAGCAAAACCCCGGCTTTGGACGCCGAAAGTATCTCGCTTGGAAAAATAAACATACAGCAGAACGCCGCGATAATCATGGCGGAATACAATGCTGATTTTATGGGCATAGGTATCTTCCTCAACAGAGCGGTTATAAAGTATATGCGGCACTCAAATGAAAAAGAAGGTTTTTTTATGCTAACCACCGATAAACGCAATCCCACTGCGAGAGTTAAAAGGAAGAAAAGAGTCGTATCAAGAAAAACTCCCGGTAAAAGACTCGGCTCAGACTCTTTTATTCCCATCAAGGAGCGCCGCATAGCCAGGTCTCGTAACAGATCATTGGCTATGGTATCGTTGCTTTTTTTTGGTTTTGTATTTGTGTACATAATACAGAGCTTTGCCGCGTTTGCGCTTAAACCGAGAATAGAGGTCGAGCAAGTCGCGCTGGGCGGTGTCTCCGTCCCAAAACAATTGACCGGATTGATCATCCGTGACGAAACAGTGTATCGCGCCGGGTCGGAAGGCGAAGTGAGTTTCCAAGTTTCTGAATTGGAACATATTAAAAAGAATGTGGTCGTCTGTGGAATCCAGGATACAGACGAAGTGAATCGTGTCAAGACAGAATTATCAACAGTAAATGAAGAATTGCTTAAACTGCAAAATCTGCGTGGTGATTTGGCGGATCCTGACGGGAATATTCGACGACTAAACCAGCGAATGAAAAATGTTGTTAACAGCTCCTTGAATGAATTGATGGGTTCGGACTATTCCAAACTGTACAAATTAAAAGATAGTTTAGCGTCCGAAGTGCAGCTACGCAATCAGGCTTTGCTATCGGATAATACGGGAGTTTTAAAGGAGCCGGCGCGTAAACGCGAGCTGTTTGATAGTGAGTTAGCGAATTACATGTCCGTTATCCGTACACAAAACAGCGGAATTGTTTGTACTGTCATTGACGGCTATGAGGAAACATATACTCCGGATTTATTAAGCGAGCTGCCTAAAGAGTTAATGGAAGCCGAATGGAATCAAAGTCTGACCGCCAAAACCGTGAAGCCCGGAGACCCCGTGTTTAAACTCATTAATTCCAACGTATGGCATATCGCAGCGTATATTTCTAACGAGATTACCGAAACTTGGGAAGTTGGTATGGAAGCGGTAATTAATGCGCAAAATGAAAAAGAACTGCCTGTGGAATTAGAAAAAATAGAGCGTGGTGAAAAAGAGAGTTACGTTGTATTTAGGTGTACCCGTCATTTGGAGGACTTTTTGGATACGCGCGTCTTGAAGTTTTATATTGGACAGTCCGATGACGTAGGTTTGAAAATCCCGAAAACCGCCGTTATAGAAAAGAATGTTCTGCGAATACCGCGCGAATTGGTTGAGTCGGAGTCGGATACAAACGCTAAAACAGCAAAAATATACTTGGCGGATGGAAAAGAGCTTTCCGTAAAAATTATTTCTTCGGATGATTACGCTGTGTTTGTTTCCGCTATAGAAGGTATGCTGGCTCAAGGTACTATGTTACGGAAGCCTGGAGAAACTATGGCGGAAGGCCGGTCAATTGGTGATATGGCTGGCGGGACGACTGTCGAGACGATTGTCGAGACGATTGTCTCCGAAGCATCGCTTTCTATGATAGAACAGACTGTTGCTTTGCAAGGCGTATATCGGGCGAACACAGGTTTAGCGGAATTCAGAACCATTGTTATTAATGAAGAACGGCAAAATCTTGGTTATTACATCTTGGATCCCAAACTGAATAGAGGTATTAAGGAAAAGGATAATATTGTCTTGGACGCGGCCGCGGTAGTGGAGAATCAAATCTTGTTTTGAGGAGGAAAATTTGAGTATAGGGGAAAATGTGCGTGATGTTAAAAGACGAATTGCGGAGGCGGCCGTAAAGTCCGGCAGAAAGTCGGAGGATATTTTGCTGGTTGGCGTTACTAAAACAATTGATGTCGAGCGTATTCGTGAATTGTTGAATATCGGAGTTAGGGATTTGGGTGAGAATCGTCCGCAGGAGTTATGCGAAAAGTATCCGGTGCTTGGCGGCGAACCGCAATGGCATTTGATTGGTCACTTGCAGACGAACAAAGTTAAGAGTATTATTGATAAGGTAGTATTGATTCATTCTGTAGACAGCCTAAGACTGGCGGAGGAAATTAATAAGCGCGCTTTGCAAAGGGTCATGGATGTGCTGGTGGAAATTAACATTGCTTCCGAGCCGACAAAGCATGGTATTCAACCGGAATTTGCGCTTGATTTCATACAACAAGTTCAAGAACTGTCAAATATCAACCTTAAAGGGTTGATGTGCGTAGCGCCTAATGTCGATGATCCGGAGAAAAATCGATATTACTTCAAAAAAATGAGAGAACTTTTAATTGACATAAATTGTGGACACGTTCATAATAAAGATCTAACAGAATTATCAATGGGTATGACGAACGATTATGAAACAGCCGTTGAGGAAGGTGCCACTATAGTGCGTGTAGGAACAGGGATATTCGGTTCTCGCCGGTATTGAGGTTCTGTTGGGTTTTGTTAGATGCAGAGAGAAGCTAGGGGAAACATTCGGTTAAAAGCCGAAAAAATACCAAAGGGGGGAAACCCATGGAGAACGCTTTTAAAAAGTTCTTTCGCAACGTGATGTTAGGCACCGAGTACGACGACGAGGAAATCTATGAAGAGTATGTTGACGAAGCGCCGGTTGAAAGTGAAAACGAGCTTCCGCGTGAGGACGTAACTCGATTGGATACTATACGCAGCCGTAAATCAAAGGATTTTGATAAGTCTTCCGATGAAAAGAGTAAGATTATAAATTTCCGCAGCGGCGCTCAAATGCAGGTAATGATTACATATCCCAAAAAGGTTGACGAAGCCACGGCAATTTGTGATTATCTGTGCGACGGCAATATTTGCGTTATAAACCTTGAGGGTGTGGATCGCGCTATAGCCCAGCGCATAGCGGATTTTTTGGGCGGCGCGGTGTATTCTGTCAGCGGTGAGATAGAGCGTATAAACACGAATATCTTTATCATTGCTCCGTCTACAGTGCGTATCAGCGGCGAAGAGGAAGACGAATTAAAAACTAGCAATATCCTTCCTTGGATAGCGTCGTCGTTTAAGTAATTTTTTAGTCTAAAAAATAGTGTAAGACCAGAGTTTTCTAAATTCAGGAGGTCACAAAATGGCGCGTGTAATATATTTGGCTGTGGATTATTTTTTCTATTTTCTTTGGCTGTTGATTCTTGTGCGCGTCGTTATTTCTTGGTTTAGAAATTTCGATAATCCATTTGTAAGAATAGTGTATAACCTGACGGAACCTCTTCTTGCCCCAATCCGTAATTTGCTTAACAGGACTCCGCTAGGCGAGGCTATGGTAGATCTTTCCCCTATCGTATTATTTGTGTTAATATCTATTATTAAGAACATACTTCTGGGGATGATTAGGGGGTTTAATGGATAAGCAAGATTTTATTGTGGGATTAAAAAAACGATTAAAAACGCCGGACGAAAAACTCTTGTTTTCAAAAGTTTTTGACCGGCTTTCTTTGTGTCAAAAAACATTATGTGTCGGGCAGCGCTAGATTATATAATTACGGAGGAGATCTTCCAGGCTGTCTTGCTTGCGAATAAGTTGGACTTCGCCGCCTTTATCGCATAGAAGAATTTCCGCCGGGCGCAGCCGGCAAGTGTAGTTGGAACTCATAACATGACCGTAAGCCCCCGCGTCCAGGACGCCGATTAAGTCGCCCTCTGTTATTTCAGGCAACAGACGATTGTTGGCTAATATGTCGCCGCTCTCGCAGATATTCCCCACAATGGTTACGGTTTCGTACTTGGCGGAGGGAACATCCTCTAACCGATAGATCTCTATGTCGTGATAAGCGTCATACATCACCGGACGCAAAAGGATGTTAAAGCCTATGTTGGTACCTATATATTTTACGCCGTAGCTTTCTTTTATCGCGTGTACCGTGCCAAGAAGAAGTCCGGACTCCGCCGTTACATATCGCCCCGGCTCTATTATAAGATCCAACGGCTTTCCATATTCCGCGCAGAATTTTTCCATAACGTCGGCAAGTGTCTCGCCCATATCTTTTAAATCCAAACGCGACTGTCCTTCTGATTTAAAATACGGTATGCCAAATCCTCCGCCGAAATCTATAAATTCCAAATCCTCAAATTGTCTGGCAATGGCGAAGATCTGTTCGGTACTTTGAATATATTGGGTTTTTTCTAAGAACAATGAGCCGATATGCTGGTTAATACCCGCCAGTTTAATGTTATATCGGCGAAGAATATTCTTCACTTCGGGGATAGACTCTACACCCACGCCGAATTTTGTCTCCTTACCACCTGTTATAACCTTTTCATGGTGTCCCGCGCCAATGCCCGGGTTAAATCGAACGGCGACCCGGCGATTCGCTTCGGGAATATCCACGCTGGCCGCGGCGAATTGCTCTAATTGAGAGACGGAATCCACACTGATCAGAATGTTTTTATTAAGAACGTAACGCATTTCATATTCTGAAATATTGTTAGATACAAAGAAAATATCTTCGGGAATAAAACCCGCGGCCTCTTCCAGGAAAATCTCGCCGGGACTCATGGCGTCAACTTGCAAACCTTCTTCGCGTATAATCTTTAACAGAGTGGGATTGCCATTGGCCTTTACCGAAAAATGTACGTGAAATTGCGGATAAGGGCACATGTTCTTTAATTCACGGCAGAGATTGCGAAGAATTCGTTCATTGTAAACATAAAGCGGACTTCCGTAGGCGCTGACCAGCGCGAAAGGATCGGTATCATTAAAGAACCGCAGACTGTCAGTAACTTGACTGTTTAATTTAATCATCTGTTTCCCCATAAAATCTTAATATTTTTAATGTTTGACAGCATACTTTGCAGAGTAAGATCGGCTACAACCAACGCAGCCATCGCTTCTACCACTACGACGGCGCGAGGAACGATAAGCGGGTCGTGACGACCTTTTATACTCAAACTCGTATTTTGACCGTCGGCGGTAACCGTTTGCTGCTTTTTGAATATTGATGGCGTAGGCTTAAAAGCGGCGCGAAAAATAACATCCGAGCCGTCCGTTATTCCGCCATAAACCCCGCCCGCGTGGTTGGAGCGTTTTCTAAGCACTCCATTGTCATAATACATAATATCGTTGTTTTCGGAACCTTTCATTCGAGCGGCGGAAAACCCCGCGCCGAATTCAACGCCCTTTACTGCGTTAATGGAAAAAATTGCCTGACCCATTACCGCGGTGAATTTCTCGAAAACAGGTTCGCCCACACCGGGCTTTATGCCGGAAATCTTACATTCCACAATGCCGCCTATCGAATTACCATCCGTCATTGCTTGGGCGGTTTCTACAGCGGCTTGCTCGTAAGCTAAGCGATCCGGCATACAAAAAGGGTTAAGTGAAGCTTGCGCGAGATCAAACCGGGATCGATCAATCCAAACCGAACCGACAGAAATGGCGTATGAATTAATTTCTATGCTTAGCTCGGTCAAAAATTTTTTGGCGATCGCTCCTCCGCAAACCCGGCAGGCTGTTTCACGCGCCGACGATCTGCCGCCTCCGCGATAATCTCTAAAGCCGTATTTTTGATCGTAGCTGTAGTCCGCGTGTCCGGGGCGATATGTATTCGCCAGGTTATTGTAATCTATGGAACGCGCGTCGGTGTTATTTATCATAATAGAAATAGGGGCGCCGGTGCTCACGCCATTAAATACACCGGACAATATAAGCGCTTTGTCTTGCTCTTTGCGTTTGGAAGCATAGGCGGAAGCCCCCGGACGGCGGCGATCCAAATCGCGCTGAATATCAGCCTCGCATAGCTCAATACCGGCGGGGCACCCGTCTATAACGGCGCCGATTGCCGCGCCGTGACTTTCCCCCCAGGTAGTAATTGTAAAATTCTTTCCAAACAGCGATCCGGACATAAAACTTCCCTTTCTGCAAACATGCGTCTTATTGTAGCATTGAATAGAATTTTTTTCAAGTTTGACAAATAGGATCATAAAATTTATAATCGTCATGGATTACATACAATAACATAAGGTGGAGATTATGAGCTTAGTTCGTGATAAATCCCTTGCGCCGCTGGGGTTAAAGAAGATCAATTGGGTGCGTGAAAAAGAATTTATGCCGGTTCTTGCCCAACTGGAAAAGGAGTTTGTAAGTGAAAAGCCGTTTGCCGGTTTAAAGATTGCCATGTCGATACATTTGGAGGCAAAGACGGCTTATTTGGCTCTGTTGTTGCGTTCAGGAGGCGCGGATGTTGCTATCACGGGTTCCAATACGCTTTCGACAAAGGATGAGATCTGCGCCGCTCTCGATAGTCTGGGCATTAATATCTACGCCTGGCATGGCGCCACCGAAGAGGAATATGTGCGGCACTTGAAGGAGACCTTGGCATTCAAACCGAACATAATAATCGACGACGGCGGAGATTTGGTCTCGTTATTGCACGGGGAATGCGCTGAGTACGCCACCGAAATGATTGGCGGGTGCGAGGAGACTACCACCGGTTTACTTAGGCTACGCGCTCGTGTGCGCGAGGGACGGTTAAATTTTCCTATGATGGCCGTAAACGACGCCAACTGCAAGCATTTGTTTGACAATGTGCATGGTACGGGTCAAAGTGTTTGGGACGCGATTATGTATACGACAAACGTGCAGGTTACGGGAAAAGTCGTGGTCGTCGCCGGGTATGGCTTTTGTTCACGAGGGATTGCTACACGTGCCAAGGGATTGGGCGCACGGGTAATAGTGACCGAAATAAATCCCTTTAAATGCCTTGAAGCGGCGATGGATGGCTTTGAAGTTCTGAAAATGGACGACGCGGCTAAGGTTGGCGATATTTTTATCAGTTCGACAGGGTGCAGAGATGTTATCACCGCCCGTCATTTTAAGGTTATGAAAAACAATGTATTGCTCGCCAACGCCGGTCATTTTGATATAGAAGTAAATAAAGTGGACTTGGCGGAAATGTCCGACCGTATTGAAGAACGCAAACCGTACATCGACGGATATTATCTAAAAGATGGCCGTGTAATAAATGTGCTTGCCGACGGGAAGTTGGTAAATATCGTCGCCGGCAACGGACATCCCGCGGATATTATGGATTTAAGTTTCGCTATTCAAGCCTTGTCGGCTTTGTATGTGGCCCGGCGTGGAAAAGATCTTACGCCGGGTTTATATGATATTCCGGAGGACATAGACTACCGCGTCGCGATTATTAAGCTTACGGCTATGGGTTTGGGTCTGGATGAATTGACCCCGGAGCAAAAGGCGTACTTGGATAGCACCGGGGAATAGAATTCCAAAAAACGGGTACTGATTTTTTGCGACTTATGTGTTGCGCTATCTTAAAGCCTTTTCTAAGTCTTCTATTATATCATCCGCGGCTTCGATTCCGACCGATAGGCGCAATAATTTATCATCTATTCCGCGCGCCGCGCGTTCCGATTCAGGGACGTCGGCGTGCGTTTGCGTTATCGGGTA
>JAISRJ010000140.1 GCA_031273705.1 Clostridiales bacterium | reverse complement strand
GACCTGTAGAACTGGGTTTTAAGGCCCGCAGTATGGCAAAAATTATGGAACGCTGTTATTTATTGTTCCCCAGGGAGATTGTGCAGTTTCACGGTGTGACTTTCCATCGAGGGATGATTGTGCGCGTTGTTACAGATAAACAGAAGGTTTTTGAAGGCAGGTTAATAGGGCTGAGTAATGATAATATGCTGTGTGTGCTTACCAACAGGTATATTGTTGCTCAAGAATTGCATAAAGTAAATGAAATGAACATCTGCGAAACGGCAAAAGAAATAACGCAATAAAATCCGCCCCGGCTTAGCGCGCCCTTCCATTAAGAAGTGCCGCTAACCTGCCGGGGAGATCGATATCACGATAGCTCTTTACATTAACGCCTTATTTACTTATAAGAATCTGTACCCAATAAGTGGTTTTGCCGTCTGTCGCGTATCCTACGCCAAGATCGGTAAAATCGGGGTTAAGGATATTAAATTTATGACCTTGAGAGTTCATCCACGCACCCATAACCGCCTTTGCTGATTTTTGACCCTTGGCGATATTTTCACCGGCGGTTTTGTAATTGACTCCGAAGGCGCGTAGCATTTCAAACGGCGTGCCATACACTGGCGATGTGTGGTTAAAATATTTTTTAGCGCACATTTCATCGGCCTTTATGCGCGCCGCGGCATTGACTTGCGGGTTCATAACAAGAGGTTTTAACCCCGCCTTTGCCCGCTCGTTGTTTACAAGTGTTAAAATCTCTTGTTCTTCCGCGCTTGATGGAGGTTGAACCTGCTCTGTTGAGGCATAGCGGCCGACTTGAATATTGGAACGAATTTTGACACTTCCGTCGCCCTTATCAATGGACGAGGCCGCTATGTCCATTTCGTCGTCGGCTGACGGATCTAACGGAACTTTAATTTCATCGCCGGGGTAAATCACGTCCGGGTCCGGCAATTCCGGGTTGGCATCTATTATAGCGGCCAAATCAATCATATACTTTTGGGCTATAATCCAAAGTGTGTCTGTGTGATGTACATGGTAAACATCTATTTCGCCGGGTATAGGCTCCGCCTTTAACAGCGGTCTGGTGCGTCCTGTCCTTGGATCCAGCACGGGAGCCTGATCCTGCTCCTGAGTATTCTCTTCGGGCGTGACTACTTGTTCTGTCGCCGTTGAATCAAGATCGTTTGTAACCCCGCCGACCTGTGGAGTGCTTGTGCTGGTACCCGGTAGATTCGTGCCGCCATTAGGCTGGTTTAAGCCGTTGCCGGGCAATGTGCCGGGTGTGGTCATACCGGATGATCCGGGCGCGTTTCCGGGCAAAGTATTTGCCGTGCCTGAATTAGGGGTGCCGGGCAATGTAGAAGCGCCGTCTCCGGGTAATGTACCCGGTAGCGCCGAACCCGACCCGGTGGAATTACCAGTGCCCGGCAGTGTTGAGTTCGTAGTGCCGGTGTTTGGGGTTGTGGAATTTGTAGAACCAGAGAAAGGTGATGTGCCGTTATCCGCTCCGGTGTTCGGCGTCGTGGTATTTCCCCTTCCGGGAGTGGTTGAGTTGCCCGGCGTGATTGCGGTGGATGATCCCGGTAAAGTGTTTGTCTGCGCTCCGGGGCTGTTGTAACCTCCCGAATTCGGTGAACCCGGTAATGTGGAGCTGTCGATTGTCGGCGGATTAATCTGCGTGGCATAGGCCGGCGTGTTAAGCGCCAGGCACCCTGCGACCACTAACAACGCGGGAAAAAGCTTGCTTTTCATAAAAATCTCCTTCTGTTAATATTATTCAAGGGGGATGGGGTTATAGCCTTGACAACTTTATTATTTGATTTTTTTTGTAAAATAATGAGTGTAAGTTTTGGGTTTGGCCGAGATAATAAAAAAATTTTATGCTGGCATTTTTCGACTTGCGTTGTTAATCGCGTTTTGTTATGATAGTTTTGTATTAAATGAGTGCTCCACGCTTTATAGCAATTTCAAAGACAAATAGAAAAGTTCAGCTATTTTGTGAAACTGCTGTGGCGGGTTGTAGGTACACTAAGTCAGGAGGAGATATTATTGGTTCAGTTTATCGCGGGCGGCAAGGGTGAAGGCAAGACTAAAAAGCTTATCAAGATGGCTAACGAGGGTGTTAAACAAACTGATGGGCATGTGGTGTTCATAGATGACGACAGACGTCATATTTATGACCTAGACCATGATATACGTTTTGTTGAAACGATTAACTTCCCGCTCTCCAATTATCGTGAGTTTATTGGTTTCGTATGCGGTATACTGTCTCAGGATAATGATATAACCAGTATCTATGTGGACGGGTTGACTAATATTATCAAAAAGCTGCCGGATGATGATCTGGTTAGGCTGCTTGCTAAATTAGGCGCCCTTTCCTCTCAAAACGATGTGAACTTTATTATGAGCATGAATTGCAAGGCTGACGATCTGCCTGATGAAGTTAAAAAACTTTTAGTGGCGTGATTATGGCAAGTTCTAGCTCCCCTTCCTTTGGAGTATAATTCAATATCCGGAGGAGGGGGCGTTTGTTTTGAAAAGAAGCAGATGGATCAAACGCAGATATTTTAGAAGGGTACGGGTTAGAGCCGCGGAAAGATACTTTATACTGGCGGCGGCGGTTATGCTGATAGTATTGGTTGCGGTGGTTATATATAATATTATTACGCCGAATAAAGCGGAAGCGCGGTGGGAAGATATAAGCGCGCTGCGCATACCATATGACTCATTTCACGAGTTGGAAACACTGTCCAATAAATATAGCTTAGAGTTTTCAGAACTGCTGACTATATATTGCCAGGATTATAATTTTTTTCCGGAGAAAAGCGCGGCGCCTGTGCCCGGTGAGATTGAGAAAGAGTACATATTGAATTACAGCAAGGTAAAGGGACGAGTGGAAGATAAAAAAACGGATGAGTATGAAAAGATGTTTCGGAACATTTTGACGGAATTAAGGACATTTCCTATTCCAAGCGACTATAGTGACGATGAATATGTTTTTGCGGATAGTTGGGGTTCCGCGAGAAATTACGGAGCGGATCGCAAAGGATCCCGCATTCATGAGGGTACTGATATTCTGGATAGGGAAAATATTAGAGGTCGGCTGCCGATTGTCAGCATGACGGACGGTGAGATTCAGAATTTCGGCTGGAATGAGTTGGGCGGATTTTATGTAGGGATCACGACGGTAAACGAAACATATTATTATTACGCGCATATGGATAGCTTCGCCCCTAACCTAGAAAAGGGCATGAGTATAAGAGCAGGGGATTTTTTAGGATATATGGGTGATACCGGATATGGAAAAGAAGGAGAAAGAGGAAATTTTCCTGTGCATTTGCATATTGGGATCTGCCCAAAGGCGGAATTTACAGATAAAGAGTTTTGGATTAACCCCTATGTCTTTTTAAGATCTCTGGACGAGATCGAGATAAGTGAGTCACTGTAAATTGGCGTCGGGAATTAAGCGTGGAACCCTCAAGGACTCAACTAACTACTCAAAATCAGCAAAAAATAACATGATGTATAAAAACAAAAAATCCCGTTAAGACTCTTACTAAGACTAGTAGAAATTGGTAATGGAGGATAAACGGTGACGGATCAAAACAAGGTAATATTAGTTAATGGTGACGCGTCAAAATTTTTTGACCAAGCGATTTTTATTGTAAAGAAGAATATTCCTGAAAAAAACATTCCAGTAGATTATGTAGCCGAGGCGGAAAAAATAATCGGCACATATCTATCTAAAAAGCATAATAAGCATGACACATACGTTCATTTCGCGCCGGAAGTAGAAATGGATATGATGAGAGATGAAATAATACGCCGCAAAAACGCCCAAAAATTTAACATAATACTTAATTTACTCTTAGCGGCTACCTGCTTGGTTCTGCTGTATATTGTCCTGTATTGAGTATTATACGCGCAAGTAGCTAAGGTTTTACGATTTTTCTTGACAAAAATGTCAAAACCATTTATATTTAAGTGGTTGCTAGGGGCATAGTTCAGTCGGTAGAACGTCGGTCTCCAAAACCGAATGTCGTGGGTTCGAGTCCTACTGCCCCTGTACGCGGCAAACACTTATTTTAGATGGTTAAACCCGCCCTCGTGATAGTACCCGACGGTGGGTTTAATGTCGTTGCCGCTTTTTCGGCGGCAAACATGCCTTAAAGTCGGCCGCGCATAAACGCGCGGGGCAAATATTATTTCTTTTTAGTAGCCTTGACGCTATGTAGGTTAAGATAATCCTTCGTAATCTGTATAACCTGCCCTGATAGGAATGTTACCGCTATCAAGTTGGGGATAGCCATAAGACCGTTAAGAGTGTCGGATATATCCCATACTAAATTAAGAGGAATAGTGCATCCTACCAATATCATGGCGATAAAGATAACCTTATAAGGGACTACACCCTTATATCCAAACAAATATTCTATACCGCGCTCTCCGTAATACGACCAGCCCAAAATAGTGGTAAAGGCAAACAGCGCAATTGCTATCGCCACGAACTGTCCGCCGAATGGCATCATAGAAGAAAAAGCTGAACTGGTCAGCGCCGTGCCGGAAACATTTTCAATACCGTTTGCGGTATTGGCAAGATAGACATCCATATTATAAACGCCCGAACATATAATACTAAGCGCGGTAACGGTACACACGACTATCGTATCCGCGAATACCTCAAAGATACCCCACATCCCCTGAACAACAGGCTCCTTAACATCGGAGGCGGAGTGAACCATAACAGATGAACCCAAACCAGCTTCGTTAGAGAATACTCCTCGCGCAATGCCCATACGCATGGCTCTGGATATACCATAACCCAAAACACCGCCCCCAACGGCTCTGAAGTTAAAAGCCTCGGCGAAAATCAAACTGAAAGCGCCGGGAACGCGAGTAATATTCGCGGCTATAATGACAAGACCGCCGATTATATAGAAAATAGCCATAAAAGGAACAATTTTTTCGGCGACGCTGGCAATCCGTTTAATACCACCGAGTATAACAAGCGAGGAAAAAACCACTATTATAATGCCGGTTACTATCGGTGGGATACTAAACGAATCAGAAAGACCGGTCGCGATGGAATTAGCTTGAGACATATTGCCGATACCAAACGAGGCAAAAACACAAAATACAGAAAAAACAATGGC
>JAISRJ010000013.1 GCA_031273705.1 Clostridiales bacterium | reverse complement strand
CAGTTTGGGTTTAGGGAGTGAGGGTATGTTAAATTATCTTTGGGGCGGCATGATAATCGTTGGTATCGCGGTCGGCGCTTTAACAGGGCGAATGCAGGACATAACGAACGCCGCGATAGATTCGGCGAAGGACGCGGTTATGCTATGTATTACGATGCTGGGCGTAATGTCTATGTGGACCGGGCTAATGCGGATTGCGGAGAAAGGCGGACTTATAGAGTCTCTGTCAGAAAAATTAAATCCCGCGCTGCGAGTTTTATTTCCTGAAATCCCCCGTGGGCATGTGGCGTTTAAGCATATTTCAACTAATTTTATCGCAAATATGATCGGATTGGGTTGGGCGGCGACACCCGCCGGTTTAAAGGCTATAGATGAGCTGCAAAATCTAAATGACAAAAAAGATACAGCCAGCGATTCAATGTGTATGTTTATGATTATAAATATGTCGAGCCTGCAATTTGTCACCATGAATATTCTGGCTTATCGTTCGCAGTACAATTCGCAGAACCCCTCCGAGATTATAGGTCCGGGTCTGATAGCGACTCTGTGTTCTACCATAGTAGGGATTGTAGTCTGCTTGCTGTTTAGAAGGCGGAAAATATGATGCGAATAATAATGATTATTTCTAATCTAATCATACCTTTAACGTTCGCGGCTATACTTATTTACGGATATTTTAAAAAAGTGGATTTGTATGACGAATTTATTGAAGGCGCGAAAGATGGAATGCAGACGGTAGTCGGTATAATGCCGACTTTGGTTGGATTGATGGTTGCCGTCGGAATATTACGCGCGTCCGGGGCGTTGGATATTTTCAGTGAGTTTATATCGCCGATTACAACTAGGTTGGGTTATCCGAAAGAGGCTGTGCCTTTAACTTTTATGCGGCTTGTGTCGTCGTCGGCGTCTACCGGTCTGTTGCTGGATTTATTTGCGAAATATGGACCCGACAGTTATCTGGGGCGGTTTATCTCTATCATGATGAGTTGCACCGAAACTGTTTTTTATACCATGAGCGTTTATTTTATGAGTGTCAAGATAACAAAGACACGATATACTCTGTATGGGGCGCTGCTGGCGAACCTGGCGGGTATAGTGGCTTCGCTGACGCTTACGAACTTATTGTACCGATGAAAAACAAAAGTAAATAAGGGGTATTACGACCGCATATCCCTTATTTACAACAGTCGAAAGCGCGAAATTATTCCGAAATACGGTTTCGGCCTACAGAAGTTAAAAGCCAATAACGATTACAATTTTTTCGCTCGTTCGATGTGGATTTTCTTGCCTTTAATTTTTTTATTCTTCATGCCGGTGATAATGTCTTTAGCGATTGATTCCGGGACGTCTACGAAAGTGAATTCGTCGTAAATGTCAATGTGGCCTATTACCCGACCGGGTACACCGGATTCGTTGGCTATAGCGCCGACTATATCGTTGGGCTTTACTTTCTCTTTCTTGCCTATAGTCAGGAAAAGCCGGGTAATATTCGCGTCGTCCTCACGGTAGTAGGATTTGAATTTTGTGGGCTTCCGCTCATAAAACGGCTCAATTTCTAAGTCTATCTCCGCCACATCCGCGTCATATAGGTTGTGCTTCATCAGAGCGGCGGCTATATCCAAGGTGGAATAGTCCTCTGTAATCATACCTTCCACAATATTTACATATTTGGTTAAATGCCCCTCATCTACTATATCTTTTATCTTATCTACAAATGAGCGGGTTTTCACTTCTTCCAAGTCTCCAAGGCTGGGTAATTTTTTGCGGGCGATTTTTGCCTTAGTTAGCTTCATAATTTCTCTTAGTTTGTAAATCTCTTTACCAACAACAAAAGTAAACGCCCGCCCGGATTTTCCGGCGCGACCTGTTCTGCCGATTCGATGAATGTAGTATTCTTCATCCTGCGGAAGATCATAGTTGAACACTATGTCAATATCGTCCACATCCAGGCCGCGGGCGGCTACGTCTGTGGCTACCAAAATCTCCAGGGTACGGTTGCGGAATTTTTTCATAACTAAATCTCTTTGAGGCTGCTTTAAATCCCCATGCAAACCTTCCGCAAAATATCCTCGCCCTTGAAGCTGCTCCACCAGTTCATCCACAAGCTTTTTCGTGTTGCAAAACACCAAAGATAGACTGGGGTTTTCTATATCAATCAATCTGCACAGCGCGTCCAGTTTAACTTTTTCTTTTACTTCAAAGTACGATTGATCGATAGACGGAACAGTTAATTCTTTATGAATAACGGTAACATATTCCGGCTCGTTTTGATAACGGTCCGTCAGTTCCAGGATCTCTTGCGGCATGGTAGCGGAAAACAGCATTGTTTGACGTTCGGAAGGTATCTTTTCCAGTATGGTTTCTATGTCCTCCCGAAACCCCATATCCAACATTTCATCCGCTTCGTCCAGCACGACGAATCTTACGGTCTCCATTTTCAAAGTACGGCGGCTCATGTGATCCATCACGCGCCCCGGCGTACCGATTATAACCTGGCAGCCTTTCTTAAGGGCGCTGATTTGTCTGTCTATCGGTTGTCCGCCATAGATGGGCAGTACCTTTACATTGCCTCGGTACTTAAGCAGTTTGCGAAATTCTTCGCTGGTTTGAATAGCCAATTCACGGGTGGGGCATAAAATAATAGCCTGCAAATGTCTGTCGAAGGGATCGATTTTTTCTAACAGCGGAATGCCGAAAGCGGCGGTCTTTCCCGTGCCTGTCTGGGACTGGCCGATCACGTCGCGTCCGGACATGATAATTGATATTGATTGTGATTGAATCGGCGTAGCTTCTTCAAAACCCATATCGGAGATTGCTTTTAACGCGTCACTCGATAGGTTCATATCCTCGAATTTTAGGTAATCCATAAACTTCCTTTCGGTTCATAAATTCTTGCGCTTACAAATTATAGAATATTTATAATTTGGGTACGTATATTATATTGCCAGTTATTCGGGCAAATTGCAATAAGTATTTTAATGCTGTATCATAGAAGA
>JAISRJ010000012.1 GCA_031273705.1 Clostridiales bacterium | reverse complement strand
CCGTATTAATTGACATTCCAAAGGATATTACCGCGGCGGAGACTGAATATTTGCCATCGAATCCAATAGTAAAAAAAGTCCGTCACATATCAAAGTCAGCTTTACAAAAAGCCGCGGATATGATTAACGACAGTAAAAAACCGTTAATTTACGCGGGTGGCGGGGTTATAGCGTCCGGGGCTTCACAAGAGCTTTTTAAATGCGCGGAGGCAATAAATGCTCCGGTTGCGCTTTCTTCGATGGGGTTAGGAGGGTATCCGGGGGATCATCCGTCATTTACAGGTATGTTGGGAATGCACGGTGCCGGCGCGTCGAACTTCGCGGCTACGGAATGCGATTTGTTTATTGCGGTCGGCACGCGTTTTTCGGATAGGGCGGCGGGCAATCACAGCACCTTCGCCCAAAAGGCGCGGATTATTCATATAGATATTGATCCCGCGGAAATTGGAAAAAATGTCCGAACCGATCATTATGTAATTGGGGATGTGAAAGAAACTCTGGCGAATCTCTTGCCTTTGTTAAGTACGAGAACTTGCGGGACGCGTTCCGATTGGATGAAATTGATTGCGGAGAAAAAAGCCGAGCTGCCTCTAAGATATGATAAAGACAATGTTTTGCGTCCGCAATATATAATCGAACGTATAGGAGAGATTTTTCCCGATGATATAATCGTCACCGAGGTTGGACAGCATCAGATGTTCGCCTGTCAATATATAAAATACAAACAGCCCAGAACATTTATTTCCTCGGGCGGTCTTGGGGCGATGGGTTATGGACTGGGCGCCGCAATCGGCGCCGCGATCGGAAGACCGGATAAACGAGTGATAAATATCGCGGGCGACGGCTGTTTCCGAATGAACTCTATAGAGATAGCGACGGCGGTGGATTATAACATCCCTATAATAGAGGTGATTATAAACAATCATGTATTGGGTATGGTTCGCCAGTGGCAGTCTATGTTCTATGGTAAGCGTTACTCGCAGACGGACATCAGTTCTAATATCGATTTTAAAAAACTTGCGGAGGCTTATCACGCGGAGGCGATAACTGTCACAACCCCCGGCGAGGTTGACAAGGCTTTGCGCGCCGCCGCGAATATGAAAAAAACCGTTGTTATTAACTGTGAAGTCGGCACGGATGATAATGTGTTTCCAATGGTCCCTCCGGGTAAGGGGATCGATGAAACGTTGTTTAAATGATTTTACTCCGGAGTTTACTCCGGATTTTACTCCGGAGGATAGAATTTTACCTAAAACTATCGACGAGTTCCCTTACAGCGCCGGGTTTGGATATCATCTGGGCGAAATAATCTTCTGTAACGCCGCCCAGATCTGTTTCTTCTATATTAAGACCGAAAATATCCGAGTTGCTTAGAATCGGAGCCAGCGCGTCGTGAATATTCGCGGGTTTACCGAGCTTTATGCCGCTTACATATGATGTTAATTCCGCAAGTAAAGGATCGGGGCTTAGATTTATCGGTTGACCGGCGTCGTCCACACCCATTAAATACCTGCAATATCCCGCGAAAGTCAGAGGAATAACTTTTAGATCGCGCAGTTTCTCCGGCGCTTTTTTTAGATATGACTTTATTGTATCCCCAAACCTAGGCGAGAGCTTTTTAGAGGTATCTGTGACGATTCGTTCGCAGGCGTCTTTAAGGAACGGATTAGGGAACCGTTCGTTAAGGCATTCGCTCAAAAAATCAGCGGGACGGATTATGACCGGGTCAACCACCATCGGCAGGTTTTCATCGTAACCCAATATTTCGACCAGATTGCGAATTGAAGGATCCTCAATGGATTCCGGGATTGATTCTATGTTCAGCAATCTTCCAAAAACCGCCAGAGTTATGTGTAAGGGGTTAAGACACGCGCCGACTTTCATTTTTTCCACTTTATTTACAGTGTCTCTATCTGTAAATATTACGCCGGTGGTTTCTAAAGGCGGTCTGCCGTTCGGGAAATTGTCCTCTATAATCAAATATTGCGTGCGTTCCGCATTCACAAACGCCGATGTGAATGTGCCGAGAGCTGTTTTGATTGTGTCGGCGTTTTCAAATCCATCCTGTTTTAATATAGCGGCGACACCTGGCATGGGACCGGGTGTTATTTTGTCAATCATCGTCCACGGAAAAGAGACTCTTTTCTCGTCTGTCAAATAGTCGATAAACGCCGCTTTGTTATAATTCTCTCCAAACCTCTGTACGGATTCCAGTACCGAGGTTTTAAGAAGCCGCCCGTTCTTTGAGCAGTTATCCATACTTACGACAGCAATCGGCGCGGCGTTACTGATAAAACGCTTATACAGTAATTGCGCCGCCTTGTAGATAGCGCCACTTTCTAGGGAGCTATATCCTTTTTCAGTAATGGTAAAACTAACCAGTTGTAAAGACGGATTTTTGAAAATCTCAACAGCCCTTGGCCAATCTTGTGAATTTTCATCCACATACAGCGTTTCCGATACACTGCCTATCACCGATTTATCAATGGTTGCGTTTGAGTTTAGCGTGACAGACAGCGTCAAGTTGTCGCAGGGCTTCCAAATACTATCTATCACTTCCGGCTCTAATGTAAAGGCCGCCGCGATGCCCCTGTCGCTCAAGCCATTTTCTAATAATTGCTGCTGCAGCGCGGCTATGTATGCCCGAAAGATATTGCCAGCCCCAAAGTGTATCCAGAGTGGTTTCGCCTTTGCGGCCGCTATCATAGCGGCCCTGTCGAACCGCGGCAGCTTTATACCCGCCTTCTTCCACGCGTCAGTCTCTTTTAAGCCCCTATCTGATAAGTTCATTAAAATTCCTCCTGTGTTTGACATATACCCGCAAGCGAAATCATTTGCCATCCGTACGGTCTTTTTAGCACAATACCTCACCAGACGGCTACTTGCGTACCCGCGGGTACGCGGCGCAACCATCTTTTTTGTCTTGCGCCAAAAATTCTCGTATGTCATTGGAAAACGCTTACGCTTGTGAGTATAAAAACATACTCACGAGTATAACTCTAGCAGTCTAAAAGCCGTTAGTCAAGCCGCCGAAATTTTCTGTGAATCACTTATGACAATTTTCCGTTTATTTTTGAAACCGCTATAATTACTGTGAATAAATAAACGTAATATTTACAGATTATAAAAGAGTGATATAATATCTCTGTAGTTATGAGTTATATCCTATCTATCGGAGAGGGTGGGGTCATGAAACGTATTGTTATTGTAGGCGCAGGGTATGCGGGCGTGCTTACCGCCAAACATCTTGCCAAGAGTTTGAAAAAATTTAAGAAGCAAGATGAGTTTGAAGTCACAATTATTGACAAACATAAATTTCATACTATGCTTACCGAATTGCACGAAGTAGCGGCGTGCCGCGTAGAGGAAGAGAGTATTAAAATCAGCCTGGATAAAGTGTTTGCAGGTAGGGCTGTGAATATCGTTACAGACTATGTGAACGAAATTGATGTAGAAGGCAAAGTTATTAAAGGCCAAAAATCTGAATATCCTTACGATTACGTTGTTGTTGCCGCGGGTTCTAAGCCGACTTTTTTTAATGTAAAGGGCGCTGTTGAGAATACATTTACACTGTGGTCCTACGAGGACGCCATTAAACTGCGCGAGCATATTCAAAACATGTTCCGCAAAGCGGTTTCCGAATTGGACGAGCGGAAGAAAAAAGAATTATTGACTTTTTATGTAGTCGGCGCGGGATTTACCGGTGTGGAAATGATGGGCGAACTGGCTGAATATGTGCCTGTGCTCTGTGATCGTTTTGAGATAGATCCCAAGATGGTTTCGCTGATTGAGGTGGATTTGCTGGAGCGCGTTTGTACTATCCTTCCAAACAAGCAATCCGCTAAAGTAGCGAGGCGCCTTAACAAAATGGGCGTTAATCTTATGTTAAAGACGGATATATCAGAAGTGGGCGCTGATTATATTGTGTATAAACATAACAACCAAGAGCATACGGTCAAAACAAATACCGTAATTTGGACCGCGGGTATAGAATCCGCTGATCTGTCACGCGGTCTCGAATCCTTGCCGCAAGCCGGAAGGGGCAGAATAGTTACGGACGAATATTTGCGTTCTATCGCGAATCCGTCGGTATATGTAGCCGGCGATAATATTTATTTTACCGCCGAAGGTGAAAAGGCTCCCGTTCCTCAAATGGTTGAAAACGCGGAAGCCAGCGCGAAAACGGTCGCTCATAATCTGTTGGCCGATGCTTTGGGCAGTGGGCAGCCGCAAAAATACGCGCCTAAGTTCCATGGTGTCATGGTATGCGTGGGCGGGCGATACGGTGCTTGCTATTTGGGATTACCCGGAAGGTTTTTCTCTTTGCCTTCGCCGTTTGCTATGCTTGCCAAGCATTTTGTAAACCTGTTGTATTTCTTGGAGGTGCTTGGATGGAATAAGATTTTTTCATATCTTAATCACGAATTCTTTCAAGTTAGAAATAGACGCAGCTTTGTGGGAGGGCATCTATCCAATAGATCAGCCACGTTTTTCTTGGTGCCTTTGCGAATGTATCTGGGCTTTTACTGGCTACGAGAGGGAATTATAAAAATACAGGAGGGTTGGCTTACCGGTCCAAGACTTACTCCGTTTTTTAGCGGCGCTAATCAATTTTACGAAAATATATTAAATGGTCCTGTTGGCGCAGCCGCGGCGGACGCGACAACCGCGGCCGTGGATGCCACGACCGCCGCCACGGTTGCCGGGGGGTCGGCAGCGGGTGGCACTGTATGGCTTAATTGGAATATTATGGGCTTGGCCAGGGTAATTTTGGTTGACGGCGGCGAACTGGCTTTTAAATTGCAAGTGGGTTTGATGGATTGGATTATGGAAACATTTGTTATGTATTCTTCACCGGTTCAAAATACAATGCAGTTCGTTATTGTAGTATCCGAAATTTTGGTAGGGCTGGCGTTACTTGGCGGGTTGTTTACCACAATCTCAGGAGTGTATTCTATAATATTGCAGTTTATGTTTATTACCAGCACGGGTATTTATTTTAGTACATGGTGGATGTTATTCGCGGGGGTGGCTATGATGTTCGGCGCCGGTCGCGTTATTTCGCTGGATTATTATGTTATGCCGTTTTTGAAAAATTGGTGGAAAAAAATAAAACCCGTGAAAAGATGGTATCTCTACAATGATTAATCGCTTTTCACGCGAATATCCTGACGTATGTACTTTGAGCGAAGCCAGAGAATTTACCTCTCAGACATTATATGATATTTTTGGAAACTGTCCGCCGCCCATTAATGACGTAATGAACCATTTCTCGTCGGCGATGGGTAAAAACGCGCGGGCGGCTTTATTGCTGACCTACGCTGCTGATAATGAGCTAAATGTGCCGGGCGCGGCTGTATTTGCCGCCTCGGCTATAGAGTTGTTCCATCTGGCGACACTTGTTCATGATGATATAATTGACGACGCCCCAACCAGAAGGGGTATTGAAAGCGCACAGAGCAAATTTGGGAAAAAAAGCGCGGTTATTATTGGGGATTATCTGCTTTGTCTAGCGATGAGCGCCGCGCTGAAGGCATATGAGTCCACTAAGGACAAACCGACTGAGTTGGATCCCTCTTTCAAGAAATATTTGCCGTTGCTGACTCGAATCTGCGAAGGTGAGTTTAATCAATTAAGAAATGCCTCTAATCTGGAATTGGCTCCGAGAACGTATCTAAAAATTATCTCCGGCAAGACCGCTGAGCTGTTCCGAATATCGGCAATGACCGGGGCTGGTTTTATTCCTCAAGAAAGAAACGAGACGGAATTATCCAAGGCCGGGCGATTTGGTTGGTACGTGGGAATGGTTTTTCAGATAATTGACGACTGTAAGGATTACCAATTGGATACCGCGAACGCGCAAAAACCGGTTAGACATGATTTGCCGCAAGGTGTTATAACTCTTCCGATTATAATGGCATTGCTTAGGACGCCTGAATTGATTTCGGATGTAAAGGATGTTCTTTACTCCCACAAGCGAGTCGAGGACATTTCCGACGCAATCCAACAATCCGGTGGAGTTGAAGCCGCAAAATCTATCGCGGGACGTTACGCGAAAAAGGCCGCAAAATTACTTGACGGCGGTTATACAGGCAAGAAGCGAGAAATGTTGGAATTAATTCTAAACAAAGCCTTAGTGGCTTCCGGGTCATTTTAAATGTATATTATTAAAAGATTCTTGAAATTTATTGAAATAACGACGAAGATAGCGAGTTTTGTACCGTTTTTAATCGGGTTGGCGTATGTGTTTTATTTGCAGGGCAGGATAGACGTGTTTTACTCGGCTTTTTTCGCCGTTGATATAATGCTGTTCGATCTGCCCGTAACTATGATAAACAATTATCTGGATAAACGACGTTCCGGTGAAAGTCCGCATTTTTCCAAAATGGTCTCGTTAACGCTCATTATCAGCATGACTTCGCTATCTATATTGATGGGTTTGTATCTTACATACGTTTTTGGACCGATTATTTTATTTACCGGAATACTTTGCTTTTTCACTGGAATTTTTTATTCCGCAACTCCGATTTGTTTATCCAGGACACCCTATGGAGAAATTTTTTCTGGGCTGGTGCAGGGATTTTGCATCACCTTTATGATTGTATTTATAAATCTACCCAAGGGATATTTGGTGGATTTACAGTTTGCGAACGAGTTTATGCAATTGCAAGTGAATATGCTTAATATGATTCGATTGGTTTTGGTTACTCTTCCCGCCGTTTTCTGTATTTCCGCAATAATGCTGGCCAATAATATTTGTGATGTAGAGCGCGATACAAAAGTAAACAGGTTTACCTTACCCTACTATATTGGAAAGGACCTGGCTTTAAAAATCTATAGACTGCTTTACATTGGGGTTTATGCCGTGATTTACGCCGCTATATTTGTGAAAGCCTTACCGTTGCTATTTTGCGGATTGATGTTTGTCACTTTGCCGTTTGTTATGAAAAATGTCACGGCTTTTACCAAAAAGCCGGAGAAGTCAACCACGTTTATTCTTAGCTTAAAGAATTTTATTTTGATATTGATTCCTTATATGATTGCGATTTTTTTGGGGCGCTTGGTTTGAGACGTGAATTTACCAGACCGGTATTTAGGCGAACAGATTTTTTAGTCATTCTGGGCATAATAATTCTTGTCGGAATTATTGTGGCGTACAATAATGCTCGCCCATCGCCGCGTGTACTCTGCGAAATACTGGTAAACAACACGGTAGTCCGAACGGTTGATCTTTTAAGTGACGCGCAATTTTTATTGCCCGAACATGAGGCTATCAGGTTTTCTGTAAAAAACGGCGCCATAGCTTTTGTGGAATCTGATTGCCCCGATAAAGTTTGTGTGCATACCGGATATATATCCAAGCCCGGTCAAGCGGCGGTTTGCTTGCCGAATCGCGTCGCTGTGAGGATTTCCGGGGCGACCGTGGATCTGAACGCTCCGGATGTCGTTACACAATGAAGCAGAGGTGATCTTATTTCGCAAGTCAAACGACTGGCAAGTTTGAGTATAATGCTTGCCATAGCCGTAATTCTTTCGGCTTTGGAAAATATGCTCCCACCTTTGCCAATTTTACCGCCGGGCGTTAAACTAGGGCTGGCGAATGTAATTATTATGTACACGGTTTTTTTTATCGGTCAAAAAGAAGCGTTTGCCCTTAATATCCTAAAAGCCGTGTTTGTATTTTTAACCAGAGGCGCAATCGCCGGGTTGTTGAGCGCGTCCGGCGGGATATTGTCTATATGTATGGTTATTCTGCTGGCAAGTATATTCGGTGATAAAGTTTCGTATATTATTATAAGTATTGCAAGCGCAATAGCTTTTAATTTAGGGCAGATTGCGGCGGTATCAATTATAATGACTGTATCGGGTATAATGTTTTTTTTGCCAACCGTATTGATATTGTCAATGATATTAGGTACAATAACAGGCGTGGCGCTAAGAATTTTATTGCCTGTATTAAAAAGAGGAGGGTATTATTCATGAAGAAATTAGTGGCTTTAGCCTTTTGTTGCGCTACCGCCGCGATTCTCTTAACGTCCTGCTCCGGCAGCGGCGCAAGTGGGGAAGAAAAGCTCGGTCTGGGTGTTGTGACATCTATCGACAGTTCGGCGGCGGCTACAGACGAAGCGGGGTCTAAGGGTCAAGTCGATTCATTAATCGCGGCTGTTACGGTAGACGCGAGTGGGAAAATTACTAAATGCCGGATAGATTCAGCGCAAACTGTCGTTCAGTTTTCTAAAGAGGGCGCCATTGAGTCAGATGTAAGCGCGATTGTCAAATCTAAATACGAGTTAAAAGATGAATACGGAATGAAAGTCGCTTCCGGTATCGGCAAGGAATGGTATGAGCAAGCCGACGCCTTCGCGGCTTGGTGTGTAGGCAAAACCGTTGACCAGGTTACAGGGCTTCAGGTAAAAGCGGTAAATGAAGAACACACGGCTGTACCGGATATTCCGGAGTTGGCCGCGTCCGTTACTATTTCAGTTGAGGATTTTATAAAGGCTGTTGAAAAGGCTGTCGCTAAT
>JAISRJ010000324.1 GCA_031273705.1 Clostridiales bacterium | reverse complement strand
ACACAGATTTTATCCTTGAGCTTTATCCATTTATTAAATGTTTTTATGGTAGATATTTTGTAAAAACACAAACGATAAGGATTTATATTTATCGAAATTGTAATTGTAATGCATTAAGGTCATACAAAGATATTTTATTCACTCTCATCCATGAGCTTATTCATCATTTACAGTATAAGGATAAAAAATATGTTAGATTGAAAAGGGAGTCATGCACGATTTAAAGTTTCTTCTGCTAAATAGTATATTAAGGTTTTCTGTGGATAAGTTAAATATCACAAATAGACTATGCATTTTTGAGCGTGACAATATACTTGTGTATTATATCAACACGGAATTGTATGAATTTAAACAGGTTATTCAGCATAATGAAAGTGTTTTGACTAGGAAAATTGAGTGATATATACTCTGATTATGCCACAAAAAAAGACTAAGGAGAGTCTAAAAAAATGGATTATCAGGTTCTTGCAGATGTTTTGAAAACTTTACTTACTGCTGTAGAGATAGCAGCGAAACAAGAAAGTGAGAAGTGGGCGATAGCAAAACAGGAGGAAGTTAATCCCGTAGTAACGCCAACAAAAAAGGTTGAAAAAGAGAAAAAAGAAGTCACGGTCACGGTTTCGCTTGATGGGAGATATACTCTTGAAGAATTAAAAATTATGTCTTTTAATGAACTCAAGCAGGTTGCCAGCAAATTAGGAGTTAAAGCAATAGGTAAACGTGAAGATATTCAATCACGAATTTTATCTGTTCCGCCATTACCTGAATCAGTACCTAAAGATGATATAAAAGTATCTACAAAAGTGGAGGAAGAATCTAATGAAGATGAATCGGAAGATGATCCTCTATATATAGAAATTAATCAGTTCCGTGATTCAGAATTGAGGGACGTATTGGCAACTATTAAATTTTCTACTAAAGGCAAACATGAAGCACTTGTAGACCGGGTTATACAAGCGATAAATGAAGGTTTAATTGAAAATCCTCTTGAAAGTGCAGATGACACTATCGAAGAAGAGAACGGCAATAATGGGGTAGATGTGGAATCTATTAAAAAATCTAATGAGGGTATAACAGGAGAAAGTAATGAAGAAGAACCGGAAGATAGCGACAGTGATGAGGAAGACTTGATAGGGATGTTCCCTATATTGCAAGCAAATTACGAAAACAACATGACAGAAGCACGGTTAGCAGAAATGGACTCCCTTGAATCAGAATTATCATCCGATGAATATGATGAATCAGAAATGAATGAACTATTAAGTGGTTTCTATGGTGAGAACTATTCTGCTGAAGAATTTACACTAGAAGAAAAAAAAGCCCTTTACATCGAAAGTAGAAAGTTGTATATTGACGATGATGGTATGGAGCACGATGACAATGTTCTTTATACAGTAAATGGTAAAAATTTCTGCTGCGGTAATCCTACAGCATACAACCGCAAGACCGGAAAAAATAAGTGCAAAATGTGTGGTAATAGTTATTCAGCTTAGTCGCTTAGCTTGCTTTTGAGAGTAGATTTTCACTTGGTATATTTCACGTAGATTTTTCAAAGGAGATATATCAAGTGCTTGATTTAAGGGGTTTCTCAAAAAAGTTTTTCCCGGTTTTTTCCCGGTATAGTTTTCTATAGTAGGTCATAAATAAGCTCAATTAACTACGGAGAATGGTGAAATATCAACGCTTAGCTGTATTTTAAGAAGTGATGTTTTTGAACTTGTAATAACCGAAAGGTCGGGGGTTCAATTCCCCCAGATCGCAATTCAAGCCTGTAAACTCAACGTTTGCAGACTTTCTTTATTTATCGCAGTTAATGGCTGAATATCAATGATTAGATGCGGTTAAGGCGACGCCGTTTTGGGGTTTAAAGACGCGTGATGTCACAGGTTCGAGCCATGTTGTTCCCATAAATTATAAAAAGGATAGCGCAGGCAATGCCGACGCTATCCTTTTTATACCCACCAAGCTTCCGGAAGCTCGTCGAAGATCATAACATGTTTAAGAAAATCTATAGCTTTTTCCAGACCCTCGGTAACAGACATAAGTCCATCCTCGTGCTCAATGCTTATGGCGTCGTCATATCCGATTGCCATAAGCGTCGAAATAATATCCTTCCACAGCAATTCGTCGTGTCCATAACCCACGGTTCTAAAATACCAGCCGCGTGAAATATAATCCGTATAACTGCTGGTCTCAAGCACACCGTTTACACGCACATTAGCGGGGATAATCAGCGTATCTTTCGCGTGGAAGTGATAAATCGCGCCTTTAAGATATCTAATCGCGTCGCTAGGGTTAATGCCCTGCCAAAACAAATGGCTGGGATCAAAATTAGCGCCGATAGTCTCACCGACAGCCTCACGTATACGCAGCAGGGTTTTTGGATTGTACACACAAAAACCGGGATGCATTTCAAAAGCGACCTTGTATATACCATAGCTGTTAGCTACCTTCGCCGTCTCTCTCCAATATGGGATCAAAACTTCATCCCATTGATATTTTAAAATATCCGAAAAATCCGTGGGCCACGCGCACGTAACCCAGTTGGGATATTTTGCGCCGGGGAAATCACCGGGGCAACCAGAGAACGTGACGACACGATCTACGCCGAATTGTTGAGCCAGCTTGCAGGCTTGAACAAATTCACTGTGATCCTTCTCGGCGATAGCTTTATTGGGATGTACCCCGTTGCCATGTACGGAAAAAGCGGAGACAGTCAAATTGTATTTTTTAACCAGAGCCTGATATTCTTTGATTTTAGACGGATTATCCAAATACTCGGCGGGGTTAAGGTGCTTATTTCCGGGCGAACCTCCGACTCCTATTTCCAAAGTCTGCACGCCCAAACTTGACAGATATTCAAATGCCTCCTCCGCTGGTTTGGAGTAAAGAGGTACAGTTAATACCCCAAGTTTCATAAAAGAGCCTCCTTAGCTAAAATGTAACCGGTTGACCGGTTTTAGCCGATGTATAGATTGCTTCCAATAGTTGGGTAACGACGATAGCTTGTTCCGGCAGCACTGTCAACGGTTTTCCATATAATACGGCATCATAAAATATACGCTGCTCAATGACTTGCGGCTCGTTGTTGGTGCCTTCAAAGAAGGCGACAGCCCCAATGGTCAAATCTGGTTTCGTAACGACCAAATGATTAAAATCGTCGAAGTTAATGCGCAGGCCATCGCGCATATCAGCGCCGGCTTTTGTACCGCTAAGTGAGGTTTTAGCTTCGTCTATATCCAAGGTATTCAGCGCCCAGGCCGCTTCCAGATAGATTGTCGCTCCATTTTCCATTGTAATAAATCCGAATGCCGAATCCTCAACCGTGAATTCGGCCGGGTCCCAATCGCCGAACATATTACCGCAGGTTCCGTTAGAATTAAGCTTTTTATAAACATTACCAACCACGCTCTTGGGTTTGTAATTATCCATCAGCCAAAGGGTAAGATCCAGCGCGTGTGTGCCGATGTCTATAAGCGGACCTCCGCCTTGTTCTTCCTCGTTAAGGAAAACACCCCAGGTGGGTACGGCTCTTCGGCGGATGGCGTGTGCGCGCGCGTAATAAATATCTCCTAAATCCCCACGCTCGACCGCTTTTTTAAGATACTGGCTGTCAGAGCGATAGCGGCTTTGATACCCGATGGACAACAATTTACCGGACTTTTTAGCTGCCTCGACCATCTTTAAAGCATCGGCGTAGGTTTTAGCCATTGGTTTTTCGCAGAGAACATGTTTGCCGGCGTTAAGCGCGTCTACAGTTATGAATGAATGAGATTTGTTTGGAGTAAGTACATGGATCGCATCGATAGTTTCATCTTTCAGCAGTTCTTTATAATCTGTGTAGACTTTCGCCGTAGGCGTGCCGAACTCTTTAGCGGCGGTAACGGCGCGCTCCTCAATAATATCGCAGAAGGCGACCATCTCAACTTCTTTGATGAACCTAAGCGACGGCATATGTTTTTGATTTGCGATTCCGCCACAGCCTACGATGCCGACTTTCAGCAATTTGTCTGACATGAGTAAAACCCCCTTGTACACACGTGTACATAAATTTGACCAGCTAATTTTATCACATAGTTTTTTCTCTAGCAAGCACAAATCACTGCTTGAAAATTTTGGGTGGTGTAGTATAATAGCAATGTCAACAATAATTATTTTACAAAAGGAGGATTTATTTTGGATCGGGTCGAAGATTTTCTTAAAAAAGCGGGCACATATTACCTCGCGACTGTTGAAGGCGATCAGCCGCGTGTGCGGCCTTTCGGAACTGCCCAAATAATTGATGGGAAGTTATATATTCAAACGGGAAAGGCAAAAGAAGTTTCAAAACAAATAGCGGCCAATCCCAAGATAGAGATCTCTGCCACAATTGGCGGAGAATGGATTCGTGTTGCGGCGACTGCTGTCGCGGACAATCGACTTGAAGTATGGAAGGCTATGCTTGACGCCTATCCGATGCTTGCCGGCATGTATAATCTTGAAGACGGCAATATGCATGTATTATATCTGAAAGACGCAACAGCGACTTTTTATAGCTTTACAGGCGCTCCGGAGATCGTGAAGTTCTAGTGCGGCGCACTGTTATTTTGTAAGACTTGTTATAGCGACAAGCAAGCCCCCGGCGACAGTTTTGCATAAGCCCCTTCATACACCACAACTTGGCGTGTATGTCATTATGGCGGTAATTTTGGCATATTATAACGCTGCGATATGCCAATAAGCGCCTTATGAAGGGGTGTTGCGATTCTGTCGCCGAGGGCGGGTGATCGTTTCTATTCTGTTATAAACTCTTGCGACCAAAGCGTTCCATGCATGGGGCTGCGGGAGTATCCTACACCTATATGCGAAAAGTCTGGTCTTAGAATATTTTCCGCGTGACCGGGGCTGTCCATCCAAGCATCCATAACCGATTCGGGGGTAGGCTGCCCGGCGGCGATATTCTCGCCCCAAAAAACGTAAGCTATCGAAAAAAGATTTATAAGGTTATGCCCACTGCCATAAGTCGGCGAATCGTGGCTATAATAATTATTTTCTATCATATTCGTGCATTTATACTGTG
>JAISRJ010000298.1 GCA_031273705.1 Clostridiales bacterium | reverse complement strand
CCGCGTTAATATAACTGACATAACTATAATCGAGGTGGTTGATTAATGCAAAAGCAAGGATTCTCCAAATAGTTTTGCAAGCATGCAGACTAAATAATCCCTATATTGGCAATAAATGGAGTATGATAATTTATTGCCGAGGGGTTCTGACTTGAGCGAAAAATATACAAGTAACGATATATGCTTTGAAAAATTGATCAACCTATATATTGAAGCGCGACTAGAAGATTCATTATCAGAGCATACTACAAATTATTATGCAAATAGATTGCATGCATTTCGTAGATGGCTAAAAGATTGTATCAATATTAGTAAAATTTCCTATGAAGATATTCATGGGTGCATGGACTACTTAGACAAAGACCGCCGTTTAAAAATAAGCAGCAGAGTCACAGAACTCTATGTGCTAAAACATTTCTTTGTATGGCTTTTGGAGAACAATATTATTTCTAAAAATCCCTCATCGAGAATAAGCGCAGTAAAGTATGATAGAAAGAATTTAAGACGCGCCCTACAGCCCAAAGATATAGAACAATTAAGAAATGCCTGTTCAGATATACACGAAAAGGCTATTTTTGAACTATTTTACTCTACAGGATGTAGAGTATCAGAACTTGCAGAAATAGACATTAGGAATATCGATTTTAAGGATCGTTCGATTTTCATCATGGGCAAAGGCAAAAAAGAGCGCATTGTATTTTTCTCCGTCACAGCTTGTAATTTTCTAAATAATTATCTTCATAACTCTTGCAGGGAAAGCGATGCGCTATTTGTAAGCAAACGCGGAAAACACGAGCGTCTAAGCCCTCGCATGTTGGAAAAAATAATAAGTAACATTGGTGAGAAATCCGGGATTGATAGCCGAGTCTATCCGCATATACTTCGGCATTCATTCGCGACCCATTTTGTTGCCACGGATATGAGACTTGAAGTGTTGCAGCATTTAATGGGCCACGAAAGGATAGATACAACTCAGATTTACACAGAGATTTCTTATCAAAAGATTAAATCAGAATATGAAAAATCTCAAGCCCAAAAACCGCTTAAAATCAACCTTTAACGGCTATTTGGTCTGACTGAATTTTGACTGAGTGACTGAATTTTTACTGGGGAATATGTACAAATACTTGCATAATATTTCATATAATTGACAGTTAGTTTTCCTTGATTTTTCAAGGCTTTCCGGTTATAATAGTCAATATAAGCAGGTTGGAAAAAGCTGGAGTCTTTGACTACGGATCAGAAGGCCGAGGGTTCAAATCCTTTCGCACACGGTTAAAAAGACCTATAATCTCAACTGTTATAGGTCTTTTGTCGCTCACACAAAATAATGAAGCGGAAGGGTGCCGATTGCGCGGTATCAACATTATTACCACGCCGCCTAAAATGCCTAAAGCAGAAGATAAGCAAAAGGAGAATAATAATGCTTAACATTTCAAACCTAACAAAAACTTATGGCGGCAAACGAGCCGTAGACGACCTTTCGCTTCATATCGCGAAAGGTGAAATATGCGGTTTCATCGGACATAACGGCGCGGGCAAAACCACGACCATTAAGGCTGTTTGCGGGATTCTTGAATTCGACGGCGGCGAGATATTCATTGGTGGAAGATCCGTTAAGCGTGAGCCGCTTGAATGTAAGAAAAATATCGCGTATATCCCTGACAATCCCGAACTGTATGACTTCCTGTCAGGCATAAAATACTTAAACTTCATTGCGGATGTGTATGGCGTGGGGACCATAGAGCGAAGGGAGCGGATTCATAAGTATGCCGAGATATTTGAACTGACCGCCGACCTCGCGCAGTATATCTCGGCGTATTCCCACGGTATGAAGCAGAAATTGGCCCTAATTTCCGCTCTCATTCACGAGCCGCGGCTTATGGTACTTGACGAGCCGTTTGTGGGACTTGACCCGAAAGCCTCCCGCGCTGTCAAAGAGATTATGCGTGAGAAATGCGACAAGGGCGGTGCGGTGTTCTTTTCAACCCATGTTCTTGAGGTTGCGGAAAAATTATGCGACAAGGTTGCAATCATAAAGGACGGCAAACTCGTTGCGTATGGCGAAATGGATAAGGTTCGCGGTGATTCATCTCTTGAAGCGATCTTCTTCGAGCTTGATGAGGGCGGAAAATGATAAAAACTTTGTTTATACTCAACTTAAAGGCTTTAGGCGCAAACTTTGTCAAGACAGACAAAAAGAAAGCTGGAGCCGGAAAGATACTGCTTGTCGCGTTTATAGCGGTTTATCTGACCGCCATATTAATCGGTATGTTTACGGCATTGTTCAGTTCATTGCTTGAACCGTTCTTTTCTATGGGAATTGGCTGGCTCTATTTTGCCTTTCTAGCCCTCATAGTGTTTGGGATATGTGTGTTTAGTACAATTTTCACAGCGTCGGCACAGCTTTTCGGCGCCAAAGATAATGAATTGCTCCTGTCTATGCCCATAAAGCCCTCATCTGTTTTGATAAGTCGTCTGCTTGTGATTCTCACGTTTGAATATGTGTTTGTGCTTATCGCCGCTGTACCAGCGTTCGTGTTATGGCTTGCGGGCGGTTACGCGACGGCTGCCGGCGCTTTGTTTTTTATCATAGGCATTTTACTTCTGCCTTTGATGGCTATGTCGGCGGCATTGCTACTTGCGTGGCTGCTGGGCGCGGTCACGTCGCGGTTGCCGCACAAAAATGTCATAACCCTTGCTTTTTCTATCGGCTTTTTATTGGCATACTTCTATGTGTTTGCCAACTTTCAGGGATATTTAGGCGAGTTGGTGAGTAAAGGCTTGGAACTCGCGGAAGCGTTTCGACGGGCAATGCCGATGTTTTACGCTTTCGGCAAAGGTATTGCGGAGGGCAGTGTCGGCGGCGGTCTAATATTCACACTATGGTCGGTTTTGCCATTTACGGCGGTTATCACCCTGCTTTCGGCAAACTACATGAAAATGCTGATTGTAAATCGCGGGGTCGTAAAGGCCGTATATAAAGAGCGAACGGTAAAAGCCGGCAATGCGATCTCCGCACTTGTACGAAAAGAATTGGCGCATTATTGGAGCAGACCGTTTGTCGTACTCAATTCGTCAATCGGCTCACTTTTTATGCTCGCTCTATCTGTTATAGTTATAGTGAAACAGTCGGACATACTTTCATATGCCGGCGAGTTTTTGCCTATGCTCGGCGGTCTGCCGCCCGCGGCTTTGGCGGCGGTTTTTCTCGTACTATTGTGCGCAACAAACAACCTCAGCGCATCGCTCATATCGCTTGAGGGCAAGAATTTATGGATAGCCAAAAGTATTCCCGCGCCGCCGAAGGCAGTCCTTCTATCGAAAGTGTATACCCATCTGCTTATCTCCGGATTTCCCTGTCTTGTCGCTTCGGTATGCACAGCGATGGTTTTTGCCAAAAGCATGGAGGATTGGCTGATTATTATGTTACTCCCGCAAGCTGTCGGCACGCTGATTGCGGTTGGCGGTCTTGCTATAAACCTGCATTTCCCAAAACTTGAGTGGACAAATGAAATTCAAGCCGTCAAGCAAGGTTGGTCCGCGATGATTACTATGTTTGGGGTGATGGGCACGATTGCGGGGATAGGGCTTGCGTATGCGTTCCTGTTAAATAGTATCATTCCATTAATGGCATTTTTATGGATTTGCACAGGAGTGTTCGCTGTTGCAACAGTGTTAATTTATGTATGGCTGATGAAGTTCGGGATAAAAAAGTTTGCTGAATTGTAGACAGCTGAATTGTAGGCACAAGTATATTCTTGCCAAGTTTTTGGCGCAGCTCCGCTAAATTTGACTTTTGCCAATGCATAACTATTTGAAAATCCCTTGTTTCCAAGGGATTTTTTGCCGTACGGCGTGATATCTACATAGATCTCATCTGCAGGAACGAATTATACAAATTCAACCTGCCGTAACCCCATTGTTCATTTGGATAATTAATATTCGCATCACGGTCGCAGCCTTGAATCAGAATCGATCTTATATTATATGTGTTCATAGAAGTTACGTTTCCGTTAATCAATCCCCATTGCAACAGCAGCGCGCACACCCCCTGTGCAAAAGCCGCCGACACACTCGTGCCGGTCATTACCCCATATCCGGACGGTAAAATCCCCGAAACCTCCACACCCGGCGCGACCAGATTGGGTAAAATACTTGTAATTCTTGAAGGCCCCCATGACGACTGATAATACAAACTCTTATCTCTGGAATTGTATGCTCCGCAGCATATCACTCCAATCGCGGTCCCTGGCACCGTTATAGTATAATATGGATCGGGCGAGAGAAATTCCGCGTCGACGGCTTCGGGTAAACCCAGTGGCAACCATATGTCAAAGGGGCCTTCCAGCACAACTTCACCATAAACATTTATTCTCCAGATGCCGGGCGTGGGAAAATGTATCTGTATCTTTGTCAATTGCGAACCATTCCCATAATACGGAAAAACATATCCGATGGTGACTAAAGAACTTTCCAATATAAGTCTCGTCGTCGTCATTCCTCCGGATCTGGCGGGTGGTCGTGAGATAGTCTCACCGGAAGGCGATGTTACAGAAACGGAGAATCTGTCATTGCTGGAGTTCCACAAAGTTATATATATAGATTTACCGCTCTGCCCCACTTGAATATCCACAGACGTTATAGATCCGGTTTCTTGGACTTCACCTCTCGCGTGCCGCTTCTTGGTGACTTCGTTACCCGCCGCGCAACACAAAGCCACACCGTTTTCGTGAGAAATAGAGGTAATGTAATCCTCTAACATACTGAACCCGTCGTGACCGGTTAAATTAGTTCCCAATCCGATACATATCGCGATAGGTCGATTCAAATTTCTCGCCGTGGTAATAAGATACTCTATACCCAACATGATATCCGTCGATTCATAAAGATTATATTGATCTTCCGGAACCAAATATAGCTGCCTATAACCCGGTGACGCTTCCTTTAGCTTGACTATCACAAATTCGGCGTCTGGCGCCACACCCTGATAAGTTCCTCCTTCACGGCTGCCCGATACGGACGCCAAAAATGTCCCGTGTCCTACGTTATCTTCAAATGGCACTAAATTTAAGGGATCCGATGTATGAAGCGCGGCGTTTATTTGCTCTTCAGTATATTCTTGACCGAAGTTAAAAGTTTCAGGCGGATTACCGTGGACGGTCATATCCCACATAGACACAATGCGAGTTTCACCGTTCTCCCATCTAAAAGCGTCATTTCTGTAATCTATGCCGGTATCCACGAACCCCAGCAATACACCCTCGCCGCGTAAATTTAAGGAGGGAAGCTGTTGAATCGAGGAAATGCCCGTGGTCTCCAAGTCTATCTGAGCCAATAATCCACAAAGCACGCTTCTGTGAAAAATTCTTGTATCCTCAAGAATAGTATCATACATGTCGTTACGCGCATAGCAAATCATATAATTGCCGTTTAGCACTTTGCCCAGACGAATGTTTGGGTTATCTCGAATTTCAGGATTTAGAAAATTATTGCGCCGAATCACACAAGCGCTCGTATTTGAAGACAATATAAAGTCTTGCAGTGGCATATCAGCTACAATGTCTGTTATTGGCATCTGGCTCAAAAAAACGCCCCCCTCTACGCATTCATGTAAAGTTTTCGTCTATTAATTATATTCTGAGAGGGAGTCCTATGTTTCTATTTAGAAAAGTTTGTAAAAGCATTCATTATTTCATAAATATCCGTGGGTTGTACACACCCAAAGGGTATTTTTTTATTCCCATGCACAAAGAAAATCGTCGGATACGCACGTATTTGATTTCCATTAAGGGCGTCCGTACCAAACCAAGGGTCCGTTTGCTCTTGATATACGCAATCTGTAGCAAACACCGTCGTCTTTGTACGTGAAGCAGCTAATTTTATCATCGGAAGTAACGCGTTGGATTCTGAATCATTGCTTCTATAACAAATATAAATAAATTTTTCATTCAGGATATATTTATTCAAAGCTTGCTTACGCGTAATCTCATTCCAATACGGACTGGCATTGTATGACACAGGTTTACGCATTTGATAATAAAACGCGGTGACACAAAAATCTATCGACTGCCGATCGACAGGTCGAACCAAAGGAGTTACA
>JAISRJ010000297.1 GCA_031273705.1 Clostridiales bacterium | reverse complement strand
GACACGGTTCCGCCTATACACGCGAACATTATATCCAGCAGATTGTTTTTCAAACGCGGAAGGATAGCCTGAGTCTCAGGGTCGCCGAATCTGCAATTATATTCTATGACTTTTGGACCGTCGTCGGTTATCATCAATCCAAAATAGAGCACGCCTCTATAGATAATGCCTTCCGCGCGCAATCCGGATAAAGTCTTGTCAATTATCCGCTCGCATTCGGCCCGCAGAGAATCCGTAAACTTAGGAACCGGCGAGATTGCCCCCATGCCGCCGGTGTTATCGCCTTGGTCATTATCAAAGGCGCGTTTGTGATCCATAGAAGGAGGCATTACTCTATAATTCCGTCCGTCCGTAAAAACCAGCAGCGATACTTCCCAACCGGTTAAGCGCTCCTCAAGCACTACGCTGTCGTGCTTTGCAAACATCTCACGGGCGAATTCCAAAGCTTCTTCCTTGTTTTGGCAAACCTTAACCCCTTTACCCGCCGCCAGTCCATCCGCTTTAATCACAATCGGATATTCAGCGGAACTCAAAATATTTGAACCGGAGACAAAGAAATTACCATACTCCTGATATTTTGCGGTTGGTATATCATATTTTCTCATGAATCTTTTTGCGAAACCCTTACTGCCTTCCAATCGCGCCGCGGCTTTGTTGGGTCCGAAAATCCGCAGTTTATTCTTTTCAAACAAATCACAAATACCCAGTGTTAAGGGTTCTTCCGAACCGACGATAGTTAATTCAATCTCATTTTCCTGCGCGAAAGCCAGCAGTTTATCCAAATCGTTCGCGGCAATATCAATATTTTCCCCGATAAGAGCGGTACCGCCGTTACCGGGGGCGCAGAATAATTTTATATCCGGATTATCTTTTTTTAATTTCCAAGCAATGGCGTGTTCACGACCGCCTGAACCGATTAATAAAACATTCAAAAAATCCCCTCCGAATCAAAATGGCAGGTACCGCCCATCCTTTTAATCATGAAACTATAGCGGTTCCAAAGACAAAACTTAGTGAACACTCCCATGAGGTAAAGATCATGGGATTGTGGCGGTCTGTTTTCAATTTAAGATATATTTAATGGCAAGCGGTAAAATTATATGCTCCGCCTCTGTCATTACGCGTCTCTGCAAAGTCTCCGGCGTATCGTCCGGCATAACGTCAACCGCCTTTTGCATAATTATTTTTCCGGTATCCGCGCCTTCATCCACAAAATGAACCGTAGCGCCTGTAATCTTAACGCCTCTCGCCAAAGCCGCCTCATGTACTTTCAGCCCGTAATATCCATGACCGCAGAACGATGGAATTAAGGACGGATGAACATTTATTATCCTATCGGGAAACGCGGACACAACACGATGGCTTAACAATGGCAGATACCCGGCAAGCACCACCAAATCAACGCACTTTGATTCTAAAGCGTCTATAATAGCCGTGTCAAACAATATATCGTCCGAAAAATCCCGCCGCCTGATAACCTTCGACTCGATGTTGTGATTTTTAGCCCGTTGCAAGGCATAAGCCTTGTTACTGCTGCTGATAACCAATTCAATCGCGGCGAAAGCGTCTTTTTCCAGCGCGTCAATAATCGCTTGAAGATTCGTTCCGCCGCCGGAAACTAAAACGGCCAGCTTTAGCATATACATATGCCCTTGCTTTTATAAACAACCGATTCTTGTGCCGCCGCCGAGTCCCCCGAAATAACTTCCCCTATAACATATGCCTGTTCACCCGATTTTTTCAGCGCGGAAAGCGCGGTCTGAACATCCTCCGCGGCTACAGCCATTACCATTCCTATACCCATATTAAAGATATTAAACATTTCCGCCTCGGGTATATCACCCGTCGCGCGCATTATATCAAATATCGGATGAATCCGCCACGAACCCCTGCGGATTAAAGCGGCCGCACCCGGGCGATCGCCCGCGGGTAACATCCTGGGAATATTCTCAATAAATCCGCCGCCGGTTATATGAGAAACGGAGTGAATCCTTAATTTATCCTTTAATGAAAGAATTGTTTTAGCGTAGATTCTCGTTGGCTTAAGCAGTTCCTCACCCAAAGTAGTGCCAAGCGTTTGAATAAACTCCGCCAAGCTGTTTTCGCTTAACCTCATAATCTTGCGTATCAGCGAAAATCCATTACTGTGAACGCCGTTTGAAGCTATTCCAATCAAAGCGTCGCCGACTTGCACGTCGGTTGTTTTAAACGCGCGGGCTTTATCCACAATTCCAACGACAAAACCAGCTAAGTCATATTCAAATTCTTTATAAAATCCCGGCATTTCCGCCGTCTCACCCCCAACTAACGCGGTGCCCGCCAAGGAGCAGCCGGCGGCAATTCCACATACAATAGCGTCTATTTTAGACGGGACCAGTTTTCCACAAGCTATGTAGTCCAGAAGAAACAACGGTTCCGCGCCGCTGCAAATAATATCATTTACGCACATAGCGACGCAATCCTGACCAACAGTGTCATGTTTATCCATCACAAAAGCAACTTTTAGTTTTGTACCTACTCCATCCGTACCGGAAACCAACATAGGTTCTTCCATCTTTTTCGCGGCGGCAATGGAGAACATTGCGTTAAACCCGCCTATCCCCGAAAAAACCTCGTCTCTCATTGTGGCGGCGGCGCGCTTTTTTATCAATTGTACGGCGTTATATCCCGCGTTTACATCCACACCTGCCGAACGATATGTCTGGCTCATATTTCCTCCTTAGTTCTTTTTTCTATTTCAATCAACCAGCGATTTTTAAATCTCTCGTAGTTTTCCCGTGACCCCGTGATACGACAAGCCGAATATTTTAATGTATCGGATAGGGTCCGCACTTGTTCGTTTACGTCACGCGCACTACAATTTTTTATTTCGCTGATATATCTCCGCGCGTCCGAATGTTCCCCATGATTCAAAATTCGCTCAATCTCAACGATTAATTGATCTTCGGGATGAGGCGGATTAGAGAGGGCGTTAAGAGCGCTAATCACACATTCGCGCAAATTCTCGCCAATAAGCGCATATTCGCCCATCCGCTTAAGAATTTCGGCGCACTCCGTAACATCCGCGACGCTCAGCAAATTGATTATAACACATCCTTGCGCTATATGACAGATCGCGTCGTAAGTTCCGGCTCTTTCACGCGTTAAGGGAAAAAAATAATTATGTGTTAAGGCAGCGACCGCTACCGCCATGCCGGCCGATTTTTTATCTGATTCAAAAAAAGAACCGTCTAAAGGAATGTTAACCACAATATCACTGACCGGAGAATTCGTTTCAATAAATTTCAAATCGCGCGGAACAAATTCTTGTTGGTATCCATAAAATGAAACATCAAATGATATTTCTGTGGATGTCGATAATTTTTCCGTATAAGATTCTAAGGCTTTTTCACTCGGCGGTTTGCCGGCATAATGTACGCTCATTGTTTTAACGGAAAAAAGAGATTTTAAAACATCGACGGATAAATCAGTTTGGTCATTCAGCAGCGTATCGATAAGATCGCCTATCAAATCCAACATTTTATCCGGCTTAAAAGTACGGATACGCAAAGTAAAAAACGGCGCGCGCTTTGGCAAGCACTGTTGCAGAACGCAAGCAGTCTCCCCGATGTAAGAAAAAGCCCGCAATTGGTTTTCAAACCACTTTTTAACCTTTTCTAAAGCAGGAAAATTCTCTTTTGATATGAAGCGAGTATCAAATAACAAATGCGTATAGCTAACGCCAAACGTCTGTATGTCATGGCGTCTAAGCGCAAAATGAAATTTACTCCGACCAATCCCGCGCTTCGCGCCACTTCTAAAAGGAAGGGAGCGTTTGGCGCCCGCAATCATTCCCTTGCGCGAATGGGCGCCCGCTGGGCGGGGCGGCGCGCTTGAACCTGAAATTTTTAAATTAATCGTATCAGATACGCGGGTCCAGGGCATTTCTTTCAAGCGAGCGATATAATCTCCGTTAAATTTGTCGAAAAGATTCTTGCACATAAACCAATTAGGCAGCATATCAATCAAGTAAGTCAATCCTCTGGGCTTATACCGCGCGTAATTTACCCGCAACCTTAATTCCAGAGTGTCCAACGCCCTCCCAAATCTAACTTTCCCATTCTCTATCAGATCGGCGACGGCACAAAAAAATTCTTCGCCGCCGGTTTTAAATCCTATAACCCCAAAAGGTATCTCTATATCCAACCACGCGTTAGCGGATGAAAGCTCCTCTTGCAAGGCGATAAACGCCGCGCGGATTATCAGCTCTTCTTCGTAGCTGTTCCAAAGCCCAAGATTAATAAAAGTGCATCCGCCCGATTCGTCAGAGATTACGCGGGGGGCCCCGGCGCGCGTCCACCGCCTATCAAAATGACGGTTTTCAAACGTGCTATCCCTGGTCGCCTTTGCGTGTATATTTCGGCTCTCGTATTCGCGGGCGCTCACCGCGCGGTCAAGTGATAACAATTCGTTCAGATATATATCAAGTATCGGTAAATATTTTTCGGGGTCGTTTCCATAAAGATACAGCAGCGCGTTATTCGGTATGTAATGTCGATCGAAAAAATTTATTATTTCTTCATATGAAAGTTTGCGCATTTCTTCCGGAATACCCGCCGAACTATAGGCATATGGAGTGCCTAAAAAAAGTTTAGCGTATGCGTCGGCCTTCGCGCGCTCAAACGTATCGTTATAAAAAGTTTCCATCTCACTTATCGCCGCACGTTTTTCCACTTCAAATATTCGCTTGGTTATGATAGGATGAATCACTCCATCCATATAAACATCAATCATTTCGCGAAAAGAGGTTTCATCTCGCGACGCGGCGGGGAAAAGTGTTCTGTCTTTATAAGTAAGAGCGTTAAGGTAAGTCCAGAGTACGCCCTTACGCAGACGCGCAAAGGGATTATCGGGGTATTTTCGCGAGCCGGTTAGCAGACAATGTTCCAATACATGCGCCGCGCCTCGATTATTATCCGGCGCGTTAAAAAAGTTCGCGGAAAAAACTTGGTTATCATCATCGGTTTTTATCAGTAATACTTTCGCGCCGCTAATATGTTTAACCAGCGTTCCTTTTGAACCTTCGCCCAACGTTGGAATGTCTTTTTTTTCCTTTAACATAAAACTCATGAGAATTTCCTTTTTTAGAAAATTTGTTGATCTCAAACGCGCGTTTCTGATATACTGGACTTACCTGAAAATATTATCCAACTATCCAGTCAGAATCTACCCAACCAGGATCTGTTTTCAGACACGCCCTAAATAGTCTCTTACCCGAAAGCGAGAACTTTATGAGTAATGATAACAATCTTACTGAAATTAATCAAATATTTGCCGAAAGATTTCTTTCTGCCTACAGGGAAATCAAACGCCGAAAAAAATCACGTATTCTAAATTATCTTTCCTCTATATACAGGCGATGGTATTATTCCGCGCTTATAGAAGATACGTTGCTCTCTCCGGCTAATATGGTTTTAACGCGCGAAAAAGCTAACTCTAAAGAGCCGGCGGCGATTTTAGCGCCTGTGGCGCGTTTCGCGGGGAATTCTCGCGCAAAAATAACTTTTGACGTATTGGAATATTCCCTTGAGAATCATCCCATAATCGACGATCTTAATATTTTTATGGAATCCTGTACACCCGATGTGGAACTTTCCCAAGACGACATGTTGGCGGACAAACATATTGAATCCTTAATGGATAAGTTAAGTCTTTGGGATTCATTTTATGTAGAGTATCTAATGAATATCGCGATCGTGCTTGGGCTTATCGAAAAAAGTCCGTCGATTTATTCCAATCGCGCGCAAATCACGAACAGATATAAAAAAATGCGCGAAAAGCCGCGCAAAGAACAATTCGGAATGATTGTCTCGGCGTCTATAGAATCCGCCGCGTCGTTTATCAGTGAAATGATCCCTCTGCCGGAACTATATTTCACACCTGAACGTATTTTTAGCTTGTTGGTCGATCCCATTCCGATGGACGACGTTTTCCAGCATATTTACAGCATCTTGGGTATTAAGATTCAAGATATATATGATGATGAAGACGACGAGATAGATCCGTTTATAGACGATCTTAACAACGCCGTTATTTCCAGTACATTTTTGCTGGGTCTGCTGATTGACAAATGCTTCTTAACGCCATTCGGATATTATCTAAGGCTTATACGGCCACTGTATACCTTGCCTTTTGAGTTTATTAATGAGCTTAATTATCTTTTGGACACTTTTGAAGACGACGAGGGGCCCGTCACCGCCCTTTACGCGCCGGCGGCTTTTTACCAACTAACGCAACTAGGCGCGGAGTATTTTGAAGTTAATGTCGGAGACGGAAACGTGGTGACTACAAATATTCGTTCAGACGAGCTGCCATTTATACTAAAAGGCGGCGACACCGAAAAATTTGAGCGGTTGAAACGAGAGTTTAGTATAATAGAAGAATCGGGGCATGTAATATATGTATTAAAAGCCCGGCTTGCCGACGATAAATCCATCTGGAAGAATATTGAATCGCCCGGTAATATGAATCTATATCAACTCTGCTCCGAGATATGCTATCAGTTTTGTTTTATTTCTAATCCGGATTTTAGTTTTTTTGCGGATATATCGAAAAGTCCATTCAGCGAATACAGTAACATTAAAACTTCTAAGCTGCCAAAAAAAGATCCCGGCATAAGATTGGATGATCTGGGTTTTGAGGAAAAGCACAGATTCACGCTTATCTTATATAACAGTCACAATGTGTTTAACGTTAACAGTGTTATTTCTAAACGCACAGAAATCGAACTGGAAGTTATAAAGAAGAAAGCCCGCGAAGACGGAACGGTTTACCCGCGCGTCGCTCGTACCAGCGCCGCCTTGCGGGAATTAGAAGAAGGCAGAAAGTAAAGTTTTCAGGCACGACCTTATCACCGAAAATTTTTCGGACGAAGATAAACCTGCCCTACTTGACGGGGCAATATGTTTCTGTTTTCCTTCACTATACGAGGGCTTTGGCTTACCGCCCTTGGAGGCTATGGCGTGCGAAACTCCTGCAGTGGTATCTAACGCCGCCTCGCTACCGGAAGTAATAGGTGACGCCGCAATCTTTGTCGATCCGTATAATATTGAGGATATGGCCGATTATATAAAGAAACTACGACCGCCGAAATAAACGCTTTAGGAGTTGTCAATATGCTTGAAGCGATTCGTGTAATAAAACCAACAGCAAGATTTTATAGAACAGAGCGTAAAACCTCGCCTCTAGTGGGCGGGGGATGTAAGCTCAACCATAAAATATGCGTTTTCTAGAACATTAGCGAACGTCCCTTTGATTTTCAATGTACTTTCGGATGTTCTCCGCTGTAACAGTACCTGCAGTGCCAATATAATAATCTTCAGTTATTACTCGTAATATCAATATTCTTGTGATATCAATATTCTTTGACATAACAGAACAAATATGCTATTATGTCTTTGTCAGTCTCGCACTATAACTATATAGGCAAATTTGCCAAAGGTAGAAACAGATTGATGTGTACATTGACAGATGAATATAGTTCGGAGGCGGTTCTAACAGTCAAACACTTGTTAGGTAAAACTATATGTGTCA
>JAISRJ010000246.1 GCA_031273705.1 Clostridiales bacterium | reverse complement strand
ATAGATTCCAATTCCTCCAGCCAGACCTTATATGTCGCGTCGTCCTCGACATATTCTCCATAATACACGCCCAGCACCTCATCCCAACTGACAATCGCGTCTCGGCCATTAAACATATCATACGCGGTTTGCATACCATGTGCTTGAGCGGTAAGTTCGCCGCCCGATTCTTTCCATACGCGCGTATAGAACGGAAGCCCCATAATGATCTTTTCCTTGGGTATCTCATCAAGGGTTTGCAGCATACCGTCACGCACAAATGGCAACGAAGCGACAGCGCCCGCGCCGGTTTTTGAGTCTATATGCTCATCGTATGACATAACGCATACATAGTCTACAACTTTACCCAATTCGGATCGGTTATAGTATCGCGACCAATAATCCGGAAGCACGGGGTTATAAACATCCACGGATAAATACGCGCCTGCTTCATTCATATAAGGCGATAGTTCACGGAAGAATTGCAAATAATTTTCGGCGTTATCCGGTTGTATATACTCAAAGTCTATATTTATGCCGTCTAACCGATAAAGTGAAACATATCCAATCAATTGTTTAATGACATGCTCTCGAATATCGGTATCTTTCAGCACAGTATTAGAAACATCCATGTTTAATATTGATTCGCTGTTCGGTGAAAAATCCGAAAGCAGCGGCCAAATTTGATAGCCCTGTTCATGCGCCCAGTTAATATAATCAATATCAGCTATATTCACAATACTCCCATCCAAGCTCGCGTCGAACGAAAACCACGTGGGAGACAAAACGTCCAAACCGTCGTGAGTGTGCCGCCGCCAATCCTCGGCGTTATCCTCTATGGCTATAACCTGATCCCACACCATATTAATCTTGCCATTTATGGGAGTCTTGCTATAAACTTTCGGATTTGGTTTTGGAACAGACTCAATCGGTTTGGCAATGTCGATATATTCTGTATACACATATCCAAGCAGACCGATATCTGTCCTAACGCGAGTGTATTCCCCCTCGACTTCGTATATAGACAATTCTTCCCCGGGGATAAAACCTAATCCGCTAATTGCTCTTTTATCCGGCTTATAGCGCAGCCGCGCCTTTTCGGAATTAATTATACCTCGCTCTCTGGGTTCATCCAGATAATCCATAGTCGCGATATTTTCCTCATCGTTGAACGAAATTGTAATATGATAGATCTGAGTGAGGAAATTAATCGGCAAGTATGCCCTGGAATCAATAAAGTACGGGGGTACATCCAGCGAGACCGGCTCTCCGTTTTCGTAATAGGTATTTTCTCCGGGCATAAGGCGTGTGACCTTATCTTCGGTGGTTATTGTGATCTTTTGCGTAACCGAATCCCAGAAAATGTATGGATCTATATACTCCTTTACGAATTGTATGGGAAAATACAATTCACCGTTTTGAAGAATCGGTTTATCCTCAAGTGACATACGTTTGTCTCTTATTACGACAGTCACTTCGTCTGGGTTTATTTCAAAATATTCATGAAATTTAACAATCTCAAAATTTGGAAGAAAAAAATATGCCGCCACATATCCGATACAACCCAATGTGGCCAGTAATATGATCAAAATGATTGGAATCGCTGATTTCTTTTTCCTGCGTCGTCTACGCTTGCCTTGATCTCGATCCTTTCCCATTGACCGTCCCCAATTCAGACACGCCTTACATATTTATCGGCACTTGTTTAAGCTCCCAAACATCCCTCGCGTACTCAAGAATAGTACGGTCGCTGGAGAATTTGCCGCTACTGGCGGTGTTCGCCACAGCCATTTTCGCCCAGCGTTCCTCGTCCCTGTACGCCTCATTTACACGGCATTGCGCCTCTTGGTAACTTTCAAAATCTTTTAGAATAAAATACTCGTCCGGTCGAGAACCACCGTAACCGTTAAGCATTGCCTCATACAACTCGCGGAAAATATCCGGCTCTTTTCCGGCTATAGCGCCGTTAATCAGTGTGGTAAGCACGTGCCTTATATCCCCGTTAAGATTATATAAATCCCACGGTTTATAATTTCCCATTCTAGACAAATTTATAGCTTCATCGGCTGTCATACCGAAAATAAAGATATTCTCGTCGCCCACTTCTTCTTTAATTTCAACATTAGCGCCGTCCAGGGTACCTATAGTTACGGCTCCATTCAACATGAATTTCATATTACCCGTACCGGACGCCTCTTTACCGGCGGTAGAAATCTGCTCGCTCACATCCGCAGCCGGGATTAACTTTTCGGCAAGCGACACGCGATAGTTTTCCATAAACAGAACCTTAAGCTTACCTTCCAGGCATCGATCGTTATTCACCACATCGGCGACGGCATTAATTAACTTTATAATCAATTTAGCACGGTGATAACTTGCCGAAGCCTTTGCCCCAAAGATAAATACCTGTGGTTGAAATTCCCGCTCTGGGTTTAACCTCAACTCATTATGCAGATACAAAATATGAAATACATTCAACAACTGACGTTTATACTCGTGTAGCCTTTTAACCTGAATATCAAAAATAGCGTCCGGATCAATCTCAATGCCCTTAGTCGAATAGATATAGTTAGCCAAGTCAACTTTATTCTGCCGTTTTATCTGCATAAATTTTTCACGAAATGAACTATCTTCGCGATATGGCATAAGCTGTTTTAGTTGATCTAAGTCAGTAATCCAAGCGTCGCCTATCGTGTCGGTAATCAACCCCGCCAACCGCGGATTGGAGTGAGCCAGCCAGCGTCTTTGGGTAATGCCGTTGGTTTTATTGTTAAATTTTTCAGGATAAATCTCATAAAAATCTTTAAGTTCTTGAGTTTTCAAAATTTCTGAATGAATCGCGGCGACGCCGTTGACCGAATGGCTGCCCTCGATAGCCAGATAAGCCATACGCACCTGCCCATCCGCGATAATGGCCATACGACGGATTTTATCCGGCGCGTTTCCATAACGGTTTATCAGTTTGGCGCAAAATCTTTTGTTAATTTCTTCCACTATCATATAAATGCGAGGCAACAAACGGCTGAACAATTCAATTGGCCATTTTTCCAAAGCCTCGGACATGATAGTATGATTGGTATAGGCGCAGGTTTTTTGAGTAATCTCCCACGCCAAATCCCACTCTATCCAATATTCGTCCAGCAGCAGGCGCATAAGTTCAGCCACGGCGACGGTCGGATGTGTGTCGTTAAGTTGAAATTGTACTTTATCCGGCAATAAGGACCAATCATCGTAATGTTGATGATAATGCTGTAATACACGCTGTAAAGTGGCGGAAATAAAGAAATATTGCTGTTTTAAACGCAGTTCTTTACCGGCGATAAATTCGTCCGCCGGATATAAAACCTCGGAAATAACATAAGCTAAATTCTGGTCCTCTAACGCACGCTGATAATTACCTTCGTTAAAGGCTTTTAAATTAAAAGGATCTTTAGCTTCAGCATCCCACAGCCGCAGAGTATTTACGGTATTTGTCTTGTATCCCAAAATCGGATAATCATATGGGACTGCCAGCACAGAAGAATAATTTTCCATTTTAAATCGATAACGGCCGTCGTCCAATTTGTAAGTAGCCACGTTTCCGCCAAATTTAACCTCCTTGGCATACTCGTTGCGCTTTACACCCCAGGCGTCGCCTTCACTCAGCCAGTTATCGGGATACTCCACTTGATAACCTTTTTCAATCCTCTGCTCAAAAATACCGGCGTGATAACGGATACCGCAACCATAAGCCGGAAAGCCCAAAGTTGACAGCGAATCCAAAAAGCAAGCCGCCAACCGACCTAAGCCGCCATTGCCCAAGCCGGGGTCGCGTTCCGTCTCCTCAATTGCCTTATAGTCCACTCCCAATTCTGAAAGAGCGGTAGATATTTCTTCATACTGTCCCAGATTAATGATAGTATTTCCCAAGAATCTACCCATCAAAAATTCCATGCTCAGATAATAAACTGTTTTAACTTCCTGCTCATTGTATATTTTATGGGTAGTCATCCATTTTTCAGAAACCAATTCCTTAACCGCAAAGGCAACGGCGTTGTATATTTGAAGTATAGAGGCGCTGTCTTTAGACTTGCGATAAAAAGTCCTTAAATATTCGTCTATTCGTTCCTTAATTTCGTCCTTAGTAATCATTTTAAGTGGATCCATACGACCTCCTAGCTCTTATAAGGCTCAAATGTTATCTTTTCTAATATAATATCCTCCAAGGGTCTATCCTTAGTCTCTTCCTCCTGCGATGTTTCGACAGCCGCTATTTTGTCAACAACATCCATTCCTTCTGTCACTTGACCAAAAACCGTGTAACTCATTTGCAAGCCGGGCACACCGCCATTGGTCAAATATTCATCGATGATTTTAGTCGGAAACATTTGTGCCATTGGAATTTGGTTATTCTCATCCACTTGCGCGACGACTTGATCCTGTATGTCTTTATAGGATTCCAGTTCTTTCCTTGTGGCGTCATCCAGCGCTTTATTTTGTACAATATAAAACTGACTGCCCTGCGAAACTTCATCTTGACCGCGAGCCATACCCAAGGCGCCCCTAATGTGATGAAGCTCCGGCGTAATTTCCATCTCAAAAGGTTGGCCCCAAATACTATTACCGCCCTTACCGGTTCCTGTGGGATCTCCGGTCTGAATCATAAACTCGTCGATAACCCTGTGAAAGAGAGCGCCGTCGTAATAGCCCGCTTTTGCGTGCGTTTTAAAATTTTGGACCGCCTTTTGGGCATAATCCGGAAAAAATCGCAGTTTTATAATGCCCATACTGGTTGTAAGCACGGCAATTTCCTCACCATCCGCCGGTTCATCCAACTGCGGCAAAGCTATTTCATCATAATTTGATAAATCTACAGTAGTCGGAGAAGCGGCGGGCTCTTCCGAAACGGTTTCGATAGAAACGTCGCTTTCGGACGCTGTCGGACTCGCGGTCGAACCGCTTTGCGCTGCCGATTGACAGGCAGAGAACATAAAAAGACCTGTTAAAGCCAGTAAAGTGTATTTAATATTCCCTAACATGTAAAAAATCCTCCATATTTTATTTTTTCTAATCTCCCCAGATTCCCGGCGACGGAAAAAGTATATCACAGGGATCCTGCTCGCGCAAATAAAAGATTATTTCCAGAGAATCACCGTCGAAAAAATTAATTTATTAGGGTCGATTAAGGTAGATTTTAAATCATTACTCTTAAATTGTAACATGATTGTTATTGCATTAATGAGTGATCCGTGCCAAAATGAAGATAATAGTTCAGTTATGAAAGTTCACAGTTAGTTTGCTTTAATTTTTTGTGAACAAAGGGGATTTGCTTTAACAGGAGGTGATACAATCGTGAAGCTGATTATCCTCACTATAATGATGTGCTTAATACTTTTGATTCCCGCGGAAGCGAAAAGTACGGTACCAACGCCATTTCCTACGCAAAAGTCCTCGTCCGTTACAGCGGCTCCATCTTCAAAGGAGTCGTCATCCGTTACTTCCTTTTCTACAACAAAGCCCGTTTCGACCGCTCCTTCCTACATTACGGAAAAAGTCGTGGCCGCTCGTGAGGAAGGTTTGGAGATGAAAGGCGTTTTACCTGTCGCCACCAGTAAATTGCGCGATTTAGGCAAAGCCCTTAATGAACGAATTGACGAGATATATAAACAAAAAATATGCTCCGCGAAAGAGACCAAGGCACGTAGTATTGTATTCAAATATGAATATACGCAATCCCGTGGGGTTTCTTCTCTGCTGATATATACGACAACCACCACGGCCTCGGCTAAAGCCGAAGTTGATTCCTTCAACTTTATAGAAGAAGACGCGAAATTTGTGGAAGTCAATGATTTGTTGGGGTCAAACGGGTTGCGACTGGCGGACAAGATAATTTCGGCGCAGGTTCGCGCTGATCCAGAGCGTTTTTATGCCGACTTTCCGGGGCTGAAGCAAGAGGACGCGTTTTGCATTATTGACGATGAGATTGTGTTTATGTTTGACGCGTTTCAGATCGCGCCTGGTTCGGAGGGTATTATACGTTTTCCACTGGTGATTGATAATGTAATTAATGCCAAGGTAGTTTTGGGTAATGGCTTTTGGATAAAAGATGAAACATATAGTCTCAAGATGATTTCGTTGCGCTTCATCTGCGATAATCTGAATTTTGATCTGGGCTGGGACGCCGCCGATAAAGCTATTACTTTATCGCGCGAAGGTGAAATCAGCGTAGACCTCAAGCCGGGTACTAACGTATATAAGACTAATTATCCTAATGCTCCGGGAAAGGTTTCTAAGCGCTCTTTAGAATCCGCTCCGGAGATAGTAGATGGTATTACTTATGTACCCATATCCTTTTTTGATCAGATTTTGGAATCTGTCGCGTATAGCGTCGGCGAAAACGACAGCATAGTTTTCTCTACTTATATACCGGTCGTTAAAGAATGAGCTTTAGCCAGAATTGCCGAAAAGTCACCCTCGGCGGCAAAATCGCAGCACCGGTCACCCTCGGCGGCAAAATCGCAACACCGGTCGCCCCCTGCGGCAAAATCGCAACGCCAGTCGCCCCCGGCGGCAAAATCGCAACACCCCTTCACCAGGCGCTTATTAGAATATTGGCGCTATGAAGTTGACTGCAAATAGCGCCAAAGCATTTTCCATTGTAGAATATGCAAACTTGCGCTTTGTGAAGGGGTTTACGCGAAATTGCCGCCGGGGGCGTGAACTTTGCTCAAGCCACGGCTTTCTTTCTTAATGTAATCTGTGAAACGATAATGCCTGTAAAAATCAACGCGCAACCGACATAACCACGGGCGGACATTGTTTCACCTAATAAGATTGCGCCGCCCAGAGCGGAGAATAAAGACTCCAATGAAAATATGATGGCAGCCTTGGCGGGTTCGACTCCGCGCTGTCCCAAAGTCTGTAGGGTATACGCGATACCAACGGACATAACTCCGCCATACAATATAGGAGCTAATCCCGCTATTATACCCGCCGGTGAAATATCCTCAAAGATTAAAGCGCATATAATAGAAGATATACCGCAGACCCAAAATTGTGTCATAGAGAATCGAAGCGGTTTTACCCGATTTGCGTATCTGTCGATTACTATGATATGTATTGCCCAAAAAAAAGCGCCTATCAATAGAACGATGTCGCCAATACCTATGCTCGTCGCGCCTTCCGGAACACTAAGCAGATATAGACCCACCACCGCGCTTATCGCGCCTGTCCAAGTAAGTGCCGTTATTTTCCTTCCCAGAAAAACCCCGATAATCGGAACAAGCACGGTGTATAATCCCGTAATAAAACCTGCCTTGCCCGCGGAACCGGTAAACACCACACCAAATTGCTGTAACGTCGATGCGGTAAACAAAATAAGCCCGCCCGCGATACCGGCAATCAGAGTATATTTTCTTTCATCAGCGGTACCGGCGTCGCGTTCCAAGAAAAAAATAACCGGTATCAAAGAAACTGCGCCCAGCATAAAGCGGACGCCGTTAAAAGTATATGTTCCCATAAAATCCGCGCCAAGTCGCTGAGCAACGAACGCTAGCCCCCATATGATTGCCGTAAGAAATACACAAGCGGTAGAAGCGGATTTATTCAGATTAGATAAAGAGATTTTGGATAAAGACATTTGCGCCCCCGTCGCGGAATAATTGATCTATAAAGCTATGCCGCTTTAGTTCTTTATTGCGGCAAACAATTTATTATGTCAGCGCTAGATCCCCAAAACTGTATTTAGAAACTGTCTTGTGCGCTGATTATTTGGATTGCTGAAAATAAGCTCCGGAGAACCTTCCTCGGTAATGGCACCGTCAGACATAAACAAAACCCTATCGGCGGCTTCACGAGCGAAGCCCATTTCATGGGTAACAACCAGCATTGTCATTCCGCTTTCCGCGAGACCGCGCATTACATTCAGCACCTCGCCCACCAGTTCGGGATCCAACGCGCTTGTCGGTTCATCAAATAGCATGATCTTAGGTTCCATTGCCAATGCCCGCGCAATTGCAACTCGCTGCTGCTGCCCGCCGGATAGACGAGCCGGATACGCGTCCGCCTTTTCAGCCAAGCCAACCTTAGCTAACAGTTCCGCGCCCAATGCTTCCGCTTGGGGTTTTGGCATGTTTTTGACATTAATCGGAGCCATCATTATATTCTCCAACGCGGTTTTGTGCGGAAACAGATTAAATGACTGAAATACCATACCCATTTCCAGAAGCAAGCTCTTATATTTTACAGATTCGATACGATATTGCGTAATGTTATTTTCACGATGCAGAAAAAGTTCCTCATCTATGTATAATTTACCACTGGTAATCTTCTCCAATTGAATCAGCGAACGCAAGAAAGTAGACTTGCCCGCCCCCGAAGGTCCAATAATACATATTACTTCGCCCTGCTCTACGGATATGCTGACATCCGCCAATACCTGAATTTCATTAAAATTCTTATAAATATTCTCCGTGCGGATTAGCGACATATCACACTCCTACTGATACAGTGAGAATCTTTTCTCCAACCGGACAAAAATGGCTGAGAATACGGCGGTTATTATAAGATAAATGATCATTGCGGGGATATACACCATCACGTTGTTGGCTGAACTGGATATAGAGCGCGTTACATGTGTTAGATCCGCAAGCGCGATGATAGAAACCAAAGACGCGTCTTTCAAAATCATAATGAATTCGTTAGCGACCGGAGGAATCAATCGCCTTATAGATTGTGGAATTATGACCAATCGCATAGTCTGCGCGTATGTTAGCCCCAAAACCCGAGAAGCTTCAAATTGCCCTTTGTCTATTGATTGAATTGCCGCTCGGATTATCTCGGCACAGTAAGCGCCCGTGTTAAGGGTAAAAGCGAAGAACGCGGCCATAAATTTGTTATTTATTGTTAGGGAGGGGTTAATTTGCGGCAGCCCGTAGTAAATAAAGAACAATTGCATTAAAAGCGGCGAACCTCTGAAAAAGAAAATGTACGCGCTGCAAAAACCGCTTATTATTTTAGTTTTTGCAATCTTGCCCAGTGCAAGAAATATGCTTAATACCAGACCGGCAAGCACCGCTGTTATGGTTAAAAGTATAGTGATTTTAGCGCCGTCAAGCAGCGCCGGCAGCCACAGGAATACATCCGAAAACGCGCTGGCGACCCCTTCGTCCGCAGGTATAACTTGCCCGACAAAGCCGATAAATGTAGCGGAGCGCGCCGTTTTTACATCTCTGCCTCTTGCTATGTTAAACACGAAATAATTGTTGTAGACTTCACTGTATTTATTTCCGGCTTCCGAAATTAAATCCGGCGGTATATGTCCGAGCAATTCGCTTTTGGATGGCTTAAAATAACTTATTGCCGCTAATATATCCACAATAATTATTATGATAATAGCCGCAAGTTTAAATCTCGCGAAATTCGCTGATTTCACGAAAGTTCCCCCTCACGCATACGGTGAAATGGCGCACGGCTCTACGCCATACGCCATTGTATGCTTATACTGGTAAAATTAGAGTAATTTAAGAAAACCAAGAACTGCGAATTTCATCCAATTTTCCGGAATCCTCAAGCTTCTTCAACGCGTCGTTTATAGCGTTTACAAGATTTTCGTTGCCTTTTTTAACAGCAACCCCAAATGTCTCCGGTACAGAATCCGGTTCGGTAGACTGCAACCAAGTAATCTCGAAATTCTCCGGTTCGCGAGCTATGTATCCGTCAGCGACGGTACTGTCACAGATTACGGCGTCCACACGCCCCAGACGCAGATCATCGAACGCGTTAAGTACCTTCGCGTACTCAAACTTTTCACAATCGACGGCACCCGTGTCTGTTAAATCTTCAAGATATTCATCCGAAGTGGTTGCGTCCTGATAAGCGACCTTCTTGCCGTTAAGTTCCTCCAAACTCGTTATGGGAGTGGAACCCTTCTTAACAGCGACAGCCTGCCAGTTTTCTATGTATGGATCAGAAAAATCCATATCCTTTTTCCGTTCCGCGTTAATAGTAACCGCGGAAATAATTATGTCGTACTTATCAGCGTCAAGACCCTCAAAAATTCCATCCCAAGCAGTATCGACTCTTTCGATAGAGACGCCAAGTTCGGCGGCGATTGCGTCGCCCAAATCAATATCCAATCCAATGGGAGTACTGCCGTCGTCGCCAAAGTATTCAAACGGTGGATAACCAATCTCACAGCCAACTTGCAAAACCCCATCTTTTAATAGACCCAAGTCCGAGTTTTTAGAAGTCTCCGACGCACTGGAACAACTTGTCAACAGCGCGGCGCATAGTACAAACACAAAAACAGCAACTATTTTGCCAAACCTCATCAAATTAACACCTCTCATAAAATTAGGCGGCCATGAAGTTTTGCCTGAAAAGAATACGCCGCAAACGCGAATATATTCCCAGACACGCCTCATTAACCAATCGGCGTATTTGAGCCGTAGCGCCGATTCAATTATATATTAACAAAACTGACATGGGTTGTCAATATACAGCGGCTTACAATTGTGGCTTACAATAAGGAAAGCAAAACGGCGGATACTGCCCATTCTGCTTTCCTTGCCTTAATTTTACTTTATGGCTCTTAAATACACCTGTGTAGCCGCTATATCCGAATGACCCAGCATCTCTTTAACCTTATTCAGATCCGTTCCTTGCGCCAATTGATGGGCGGCAAATGAATGGCGTAGCATATGCGGGCTTATATGACTCTTAACATTAGCCATCTTCGCGTACTCTTTAACTATTTTCCAAAACCCTTGCCGCGACATAGGCGTGCCCGTACAGTTTACAAAAAGTGTGGTATCTTTCCTGTCTCGTACCATCTGTACCCTCGCAAATTGCAAATAGTCAATCAGCGAAGTTACCGCCTTGTCGGTAAGCGGGATTACACGCTCTTTTTTCAACGAAACACATCTCATGGTCTTTAGTTTAATATCCACATCACTGACTTTCAAATTTATCAGCTCGCTTACTCGAATACCTGTCGAATACAATGACTCTAACATAGCGCGATCTCGCATCCCTTTAAGGCAATGGGGTTTAGGTTGAGCCAACAAACTGTTTACTTCCTCCGGTGTTAAAATTTCCGGCGACCGGCGTTCTATTCTGGGCGGTGTAATCATGTCACTCGGATCACGCGCAATCAACCCCAAGTATTTATAATACTTAAAAAAAGAATGAATTGCCGCCAAACTGCGGGAAATCGACGAAACTGCCATGCCGGATTCATCCATATGCCGCATATATCCCTCTATGTCTTCAGTGTCGATAATCTCGTGTGAAATTTTACCTTGCTTTTCTAAGTATTCTCTAAAGTGTCTCAGATCACGTTCGTAGGACGTGAGAGTGTTAAGAGGCGCGGTTTTGGTTTCGCGCAGGTATTGAAGATAGTTATTTATAGCTGTTCTCATATTCAATCCCCCTCGCTACCATATCGACATAATCAGCTTAAATTATGAGTGTGTAAAACAGAATTTTACGGAAACCTAATTGTGGCGCTTATCATGCTTACAGTGCGAGATCCGGATTTTCGATAGACAGCGGCTTAGATTAACGAAGCCAGTATAACGCCAGCCTCGCACAATAACAATGTCAGTACATATGCGGTCATCTGTGAA
>JAISRJ010000221.1 GCA_031273705.1 Clostridiales bacterium | reverse complement strand
TACCTGCAATAATTATCCTACTAACTATCCAGATTATCCTAGCTATTATCCGGATTACCCTACTAACTATCCAGATTATCCTAGCTATTATCCGGATTATCCTAATTACTATCCAGATGATGATGAATACGGTGGTAGTACGGATACGTCGACACAGCCTCCGCAGTCAAGTGAAACAAACGACACCGGCAATAATTATCCTACTTACTATCCAGATTATCCTAGCTATTATCCGGATTATCCTACTAACTATCCAGATTATCCTAGCTATTATCCGGATTACCCTACTTATTATCCAGATTATCCTAGCTATTATCCGGATTATCCTAATTACTATCCAGATGATGATGAATACGGTGGTATTACGGATACGGCGACACAGGCACCGCAGCCAAGTGAAACTAACGATGCCTGCATTGATACCGGCGCTTATCCCGCTTACGATTACCCTAAATACTATCCAAATTATGATACTATATACGGTGTTGCGACTGCGACACCGGAACCGGAACAAAGTAACACTCAAGATACCGGCGCTTATCCCAGCTATGATTACATCAACTACTATCCTGGCTATGATTACTCTAATTACTATCCCGGTTATGATTACTCTAAATACTATCCAAATTATGATACTACATACGGTGGCAATACGGATACAGCGACACCTACGCCTATGCCGACACCGAAGCAGGAACAAAGCCAAACTACATATACTCCGGTTGGCTTTAGACCTTCACAAATCATAAAGGATATATTCGATAAAATTAATATAAATGTTTCCGCTAATGTCGATGGGTCTGTCACCGTTGACAAAAACACGGACGGATCGAATAGTATAAATGTAAGCGGTTCTGGAGAAGTGAATACTTCGGGTGATGTGGAACCTGTGCCTTATCTGCCTGTATTAAATGAATCGACTGAGGAGATAAGCCCGGAACCTGTGCCATATGAGCCTTACGAGCCTGTATTAAATGAATCGACTGACGAGATAAACCCGGAACCCATACCGGAACCGGAGGCGTCGCTTGAATTTGTACCAGACGATGATAAATCAAATCCGCATACCAGAGAGAATAATTCGCTGATATTGCTTGTTATATTTTTTCAATTAGCGGCTGTGTGTGGACTTTACACTGGATTTAAGAACAAGAAACGCAAAGCGAGAGTAAGAGCGAGACGACATAATCAATACTAAACAATTGTATTTAGTAAACTGCATAGTACCTCGCAGTTTACTTTTTTTGTTACGCTCACCGTGTTTACTGCCCTCTTGCGTGGGGAATTTGTACTATTAATGTATCACCCGCGTGTCGATGCGCGCCTGACTTACCGGAGAATTTTAGGCTTAAAAAGTAAATGCCGCTACCCTGCCCGTTGTATTTTTTTGATTGTCTGGCGCGTCCGATTTGTGTTATACTAAAGACAAGAGGATTTTTTGAATACCGGCGTGATTTATAATACTTAAAAGTTTGGTTGTAACAACAAAACAGCGCCATATCCTCAGCGCTGAAGCGCAGGGCTTTATTGTAAGTTTGGCAAAAGATAGGAGAGCAATCTTATGCGGGTTATAGTCGGGTTGGGGAATCCCGAAAAGCAATATAAAGGTACACGGCATAATACCGGGTTTGAGGTCATAAATAAATTGGCTGGGGCGAATGGCATCAGTGTGTCAAAAGCAAAATTTCTAAGCCGGGTTGGTGAGGGCTTTTTGGAAGATGAACGGGTTTTACTGGTAAAGCCGCAGACATTTATGAATAACAGCGGTAACGCCGTAAGAGACATATTGGGGTTTTACAAATTAGCGCCGAAGGATGTAATTGTGATTTTTGACGACGTGGCTCTTCCGCTTGGCGACATTCGCATACGCGAAAGAGGCAGCGCGGGCGGACATAACGGAATGAAAAGCATTATCGCCTGCCTTGGGACGGATGAGTTTTTGAGGGTGCGTGTCGGAATTGGATTAAAGCCGGCTGCAATAACATTACATGATTATGTGCTGGACAGATTCGCGAAAGAAGATAATGAAGTAATAGAACGTGGTGTGACCATAGCCGGTGACGCCGTTTTATCGATCTTAAAACACGGCGGGAAACACGCCATGAATTTATTTAATAGAAAGACTTCTAACGAAAAAATCCCCGAAAATTTACCGAGTGATAAAGTTGAGAATAATTTCCAGTAGTTTCATAAAATAAACATCTATAGTAAATAAGCGACACAGAAATCTAGAATTGTCAGTTTATCGGAGATAAAAAATTATGAGTAATTTTCTTTTTAATGTACTGCATGACACGGAGGGCTTTATCGAATTGGTAAGGGCGGTAAAATCCAAAACTACGCCCGTGATGGCGACAGGGGTGCTGGACTCTCAAAAATGCCATGTCGTATCAGCGGCAATGGACGCGCTTAAACGCCCGGCTGTTATAGTGACTTATTCCGAACTAAAAGCCCGCGATATTTACGAGGACATGAGCTATTTCTTAAAAGACAAAGTAAAGTTTTATCCGGCGAAGGACGTTATTTTTTATTCCTCTAATGTTAAGAGCGCCGACATTATCAAACAGAGGTTTGATATAATTAAGTCCTTGCTGGATGGGGAGGATTTTTGCATTGTTTTATCCGCGGAAGCTTTGCAGGATCGATTGACCCCACAGCGTGTTTTTTCGGACAATATTATAACCCTTGCGCCCGGGCTGGTAATAGAGATTGAAACCATTGCCAGGCGGTTAGTTCATATGGGTTACGAACGGGTGGATCTGGTGGAAGCGCCGGGTCATTTTGCCGTGCGCGGAGGAATTTTGGATTTGTACACCACAGTATATGAAAATGCCCTGCGGATTGATTTTTATGGGGACGAGATAGATAATATAAAATTGTTGGATACATACTCCCAAAGATCAGTTGAAAAGCTTAAGGAAGCCATTATATATCCCATGCGTGAATTGGTGTACGATGATGAAACGCTGCGATTGGCTATAAAGAATATAACAAAAGAGTTTGAAAGTGTTTACCTTAAATACACTAAGTCTGATTACGATAAGAATACCGCCGAACAGGCGGAGCGTTTGCGTGAACATATTCAATTTGTTTTGGAGCGTATGCGCAACAGTGAAACCGGCGCGGTTAGTTTGGATGAGTTTGTGGGATTTTTCTATCCGCAAACCGGCGGACTGTTGTCTTATTTACCAAAAGATACCTTGTTGTTCTTTGACGAACCGAATCGTATCTCACAACATATGGAGATTGTTTACAATGAATTTGTAGAAAGCATACAGAATCGCATATTGGCGGGCAGACTGTTGCCTTCACAAGCTGATATGGTGTTTACTTACTCGCGGATATTAAGTGACGCGCAACAATTTGACAATGTAGTTTTATCCTCAATTACGGCAAGGCAGTTTGATTTTACTCCGCGGGCTATGGCAAGTTTTTCCGTTAAGTCTATCGCGTTATATCAATACTCCACGTTGAATGAAGATCTAAAATATCGGCGTGACGCCGGATATAGGGTTATTATCCTGGCGGGAGGCAGATATCAGGCACAGAAGCTGACAGAGGAAATTATCGCTATGGGTTATTCCGCCGCGTATTGCGATAACCTTCAGGAAATAAATCCGCAAACAGGCGTAGTCGCCATAACGCGCGGCGCGCTTAAGGCTGGGTTCGAGTACACTGTTGAAAAACTCGCTGTTTTGTGTCTAAAATCTAACGCGACAGAAAAGAAAAAACGGCGTAATGTAAAACAAAAATCCAGCAAGATAGAAAGCTTTACCGATTTGCGGATTGGCGACTATATTGTGCATGAAAACCACGGGATTGGCGTTTATGAGGGAATAGAGCAGATTACCATCGACGATGTGCGGCGAGATTTTATTAAGCTGTCATATGCCGACGGCGGTAAACTGTTTGTTCAAACCGGCCAAATGGACATGATACAGAAATATATTGGCGGCGACGGCGCAAAGGCTCGCTTGAGCAAGCTGAACGGCGCGGAATGGAATAAAGCCAAAAGCCGTGCACGAAAGGCAGTCGCGATACTTGCGAAAGATTTGGTTCAATTGTACGCAAAGCGCCAACGATCTAAGGGATTTTCTTACGGTAAAGATGATGTATGGCAGAGACAATTTGAGGATACCTTTCCATTTGAGGAAACAGAGGATCAATTGACCGCAATCGCGGATGTTAAGAATGATATGGAAAGAGGAAAGGTAATGGATCGCCTAATTTGCGGCGATGTGGGCTACGGTAAGACAGAAGTCGCCATTAGAGCGGCTTTCAAAACCGTGCGGGAAAGCAGACAGGTCGCGTATCTGGCCCCGACGACCATCTTGGCGCAGCAGCATTACAATACCTTCGTCCAGAGAATGCGGGATTTTCCATTCGAGATAGAGATGCTGTCCCGTTTCAGAACATCGAAGGAAATAAGTGAAACGCTGGAGCGTTTGCAAAATGGGTCGTGCGATATTGTTATCGGGACTCACAGGCTTTTGTCCAAGGATGTGAAATTCTATTCTTTAGGTTTAATTATTGTGGATGAAGAGCAGCGTTTCGGCGTGACACATAAAGAGAAGCTGAAAAATTTGCGAGAGAATGTAAATGTTTTGACGCTTACGGCCACACCAATTCCGCGTACGCTGCATATGAGTTTGTCGGGAATTCGCGACATGAGTGTTTTGGAGGAACCGCCCCACGAACGACAGCCTATTCAAACTTACGTTTTAGAGTTTAGTCCGGAATATGTGCGCGACGCAATCAGCCGTGAAATGTCACGACATGGGCAGGTCTATTATCTGCATAATAGGGTGAACAATATTGCGGAGGAAGCCCATCGTGTCTCATTGCTGGTTCCGTCTGCCAATGTGTCTTATGCTCACGGGCAAATGTCAAAACGTGAGCTGGAAAATATTATGATGGATTTTATAAAAGGCGACATTGACGTACTGGTGTGTACCACCATTATAGAAACCGGACTGGATATTCCAAATGTAAACACGATAATTATTCAGGACGCGGATTATATGGGGTTGGCGCAGCTTTATCAATTGCGCGGGCGAGTAGGTCGATCAAATAGGCTGGCTTACGCGTATTTGATGTATCGGCGGGATAAAGTGCTGACCGAGGTATCACAAAAACGCCTGCAAACAATCCGCGAGTTTACAGAGTTTGGATCGGGTTTTAAGATTGCCATGCGCGACTTGGAAATACGCGGCGCCGGAAATTTACTTGGCGCGGAGCAGCATGGGCATATGGACTCTATAGGTTATGATATGTATTGCAAGCTGCTTTCGGAAGAGGTAATGAATTTGCGGGGCGAACCGAGGACAGAAGAATTTGAGACACAGATTGATGTTCCAATAAGCGCGTTTATTCCGACGGAATATATTGAGAATGAGGAACAAAAACTGGAAATATATAAAAAGATTGCACTGATAAAATCTGCGCGGGATTATTATGACGTGCAAGAAGAGATAGAGGATAGGTATGGCGATATCCCGAAAAGTGTCGCGAATCTGCTGTCGGTCGCGCTGCTAAAGTGTACCGCTCATAGTTTGGGTGTGATTAGTATCGCGAAGAAGAATAAAAATCTAATAATTTCATTTAAGCCCGATTCCACGATAGATGTGCGGAAACTGGCGAAAACAGTAGGCGCGAATACAAATTTGCTTTTTACACAAGCGCCTAATCCATATCTGACCTATAAGTTAGAGAGCGGGCCTTTGGATGATAAAATAAACGAGGTTAGGGGTATGCTTGAAGGGCTTATGTAAATAAGCAACGGGCGGCATAACGCCGCCCGAATCTTTATGATTTATCAGAGGGTTCTTCGCACTCCGGTTCCTGTTCTATACAAGGTATTTCGGGGGTGGGCTTTGGAGCGATTTTAAACCCGGCAATAAGTTTATCATAACACCCTTCACACAGATCAAAGGAATGGGTTTCACCGTCCCAGCCGGTGCCGTAATTCCAGGTTTTGTTAACACTTACAAAAGTATCCAAATAGCCAAAAGTCTCTTTTTGGATAACGCATCCGCACATATTGCAAACTATCTGCTCTACTTCTTGAGATTGCAGTTGCACAGTTTTGAAGGTTTTCAATGACGGCCCCCCTCCTTTGGACTAAATCTATTATACAAGAAAAATCTTGGTATGTACAGAGATTAATTTTGGAGGGATTAGTGTGAGCTTCTTTTAATGGTTAGAATTGGATGGACACGGTTCGCCTAATTAATTCATCTATCGAACTTATTCTTCATGAAAACGTAAATATAATTGCAGAATATGCTATCAGTTGCAAAATATGTTATTGAATGATATACTCGGTATAGAAATTATTTGCCAATCTGCGCGTTATTTTTCACCAAAAAACTTTATACTCGCGAGCGTAAGCATGTGCCAATGACATACGAGAATTTTTAGCGCAAGACAAATAACCTAACAAGGGGGATAAGAATGTTTTGTAAAACCTGTGGAAAAGAAAATTCTGACGAAACGTATTATTGTATCAGTTGCGGGGCACAATTACGTGCCGTGGTAGGTGCTGACGATACTGTGACTATGGATTATTCCAGGTCGGATCGAATGCCGTCGCCGCCTCCTTTCTCTGGGCGCCCCCAGATGGAAGTACATAGAGATATTCCTATGCGCGGTTCTTTTGATTTACTGCCACTGTTTGGGATATTTGGGCTGGTGCTGATGGTTGTTACCCTTATGATTTCGCTGTATACGTATAGTATTGTCACCACTTTAGAATCCAGTCTCAGCGATTACGAGGCGCAGTTGTCGGATGATTCGCTTGTTGGGCAAATAGGTGGCTCTATTATGGATTTTTTCACGAACGGCGCTTTGACACAAAAGCATGATGATATTATTAAAATGAAAGAAGAGTTGGCTTTGGGCACGGACATTTTATCCGTGGGGGTGGGTTGCGCCGTACTCTCCGTTATATTCAGTATAATCGGCGTTATGCGCAATATAAAGAAACCGACCGGCGGCCGCCCGGTATTCGTGGTATCGTTTCTATTCGCGATTGCTTCACCGGTGCTGATTCTGTTCGCAAGCCTTATGATGTATATTATAAATACCCAATTGGTTATCTGCGTGACCACGGCTTTGGTCGGGATACTTATGCTACTTATCGAAATTCAGCGAATCGGTACTTTTAGAAGATCAATGGAACATCTTCATCCACGTTTGTAGGGGTAGTAAATTAGTCGTTAGATTATATACGCAAAATCACAGGCGTTTGTCTGTGATTTTTTTATTAAATTGTGATATAATCGGCGTGGTGATCTATATGGATAAGTCTGACTTTAATAACCTGGCAGTCGAAATAGAATATTTTAACCACAGAATATGCACGCCTTCCTGGGTTATAGAAGAAATAATTCCGAGTACACCTTTTGTCGATGTTACCTATGTGACTAATGGTTCCGCTGATTATTATATTAATAATGTTCACTATGTTGTAAAGACGGGAGATTTGCTTTGTATCCAAAAAGGAAGCCACCGTCGGGCGTTGCCGATACTTGGCGATTTAATGGAATGCTACGCGGTAAACGGGCGGGTATTTAATCTTCAGGCCGGAGAAACCCCTATGCCCTTGCCCTTGTTAACCAACATAGGAGTGCGGCAGGACATAATCGATTTGTATAAACAGCTAAACGCGGCTTGGTTGATTCGCGAGCCTTGCCACGTTTTAAAGGCGAGATCTCTCTACATGTCAATCTTGCAAAAGTACGCCAAGATTTTATATTTTAATGAAGAAACACAATATGATAAACGAATTACCAAGGCCATCCACTATATAATTGAGCATTTTGACGAGCAGCTTACCGTCACAAAAATGGCGGAAGAAATGGGGCTGAACCCATTGTATTTTGGTAATTTGTTTAAAAAAGGAACCGGCATGAGTTTTAGGCAGTATCTTACATCCATTAGGCTTAATCACGCTGATAATATGTTACATAGCCTGGAGTATAATGTAAATGAGGTCGCGGGTGCCTGCGGTTTTTCCGACGTTTTTTATTTTAGCAAAGTGTTCAAGGAAAATCGAGGCCGCTCCCCTTCGGATATTATTTATCAGCAACGCAAACTAAGAGAAGAATAATTTTTTTAGTATATCTTTAATAATTGCAAATATTCTAAGATTTTTATATGTAACATTTTATAGGCGCATGTTATTATTTACTTACAGTTGATTTTTGATCAATATGTAAGTTTTATTTTTGGCGGGTATATTTTATGATTATGTCTACCGGGGGTGAGTACAATGCTTGGCTGCAGCCGTGCCGGCTTGACGCGCTCTGTAAATTGTGTCTTGTATGTGATGATAATGTTTCCGAAGTTGTAAAACAGGAGTGTATAGAAGGTTTTACCAGAATCTACGGCGATGTGTGGGACGATGAGGCGAAATTTACAATTTCAATTTCTCTGAATTTAATAACACATTCCGCGTTGTCACAAGAGGGTTTTTGTTTAGAATATACAAAAACCTGCTTTAAGATCCGGGCACATAATAATTCGGGCGCGTTGTATGGATTGTTCACCTTGTTTAGAGAATTATCCGTCGGTAAGAAATTTGAGGACATTTCTTTGGCGGAATCGCCCGTCATTCGCTACCGTGTAATTAACCACTGGGATAGCATAGAGGGGAAAATAGAGCGCGGGTACGCCGGCCGGTCAATTTTCTTTAACAATAATAGATTAGATTATGATCCGGAGAGAATTCGTGACTATGCCAGGTTGCTGGCTTCTATAGGCGTAAATATTATTTCTATTAATAATGTTAATGTAACACCGATTTCCGCGAAATTAATTACTAACGAAATGCTGCCCGATGTGAAAGCGCTGACGGATATTTTCAGGGAATACGGCGTTAGATTGGCTTTAGCCGTACATTTTGAATCTCCGGTTATGTTGGGGGTAAGTTCGACCGCGGACCCTCTGGATGAATTAGTTGTAAAATGGTGGGGTGAACGAGTAAAGGAGATATATTCTTACATACCGGACTTTGCGGGATTTATAGTAAAAGCCGATTCGGAATTTAATAACGGTCCGCAGGCTTTGGGGCGAACACAGGCCGACGGGGCGAATATGCTTGCTAGGGCGCTGTCTGAATATGGCGGGATAGTATTTTGGAGATGCTTTATTTACAATTGCTT
>JAISRJ010000143.1 GCA_031273705.1 Clostridiales bacterium | reverse complement strand
TCTACCACAAGCCTAAATGCCGCGAGTGTTGGGCTAAGTTCTATTGCAGCGGAGGTTGCGCGTCGACATCCTACCTAATAAGCGGCGACATAAATAAACCTTATAAACTGGCCTGTGAGTTAATGAAAAAACGCACTGAGTGCGCTATTTATCTAGCCTCGCAAGAGTAAACTCCGGCGAATAGATTGTAGGAAACTGTTGACCAACACGCTTTTTCAAATTATAATGCAGATTATACTCACAATCGCGAGCATACGTTTGTGAGTATAACATATTAACGTACCAAAGGAGGGCTTGAGTGAAAGCCAGAAGCATACTTTTCTTGGCTCTGGCGGTAGTTATTGCCGCCGGTCTGTCTGTGCTGTCATATTTTGGCATAGGCGAATCACATATAATGGGTGTACAAAACATCAGACAGGGTTTGGATTTGATGGGCGGGGTCTCCATCGTTTACCGAGCGGCGAGTTATACACCCAGTTCGTCTGAGATGAACGACGCTATCCGTTTGATTCGTCGCAGATTGGACAATAAGAATTATACAGAAGCTGAAGTCGGCGCACAGGGCACGGATCAAATTCGTGTGGATATTCCCGGTGTGGAAGACGCGGAACAGGCTGTTTCCGAAATTGGTGCCACAGCGCTGTTGTCTTTTAAGGACGAGGATGGCAACACATTGCTTAGCGGCAATGATATAGCCGGCGCCGAACGCCAAATGTATACCCCCTCTCAGGGCGCGGCAAGCCAGTATGTCGTCGCGTTGGAATTTAAGCCGGAGGGCACTCAAAAATTCGCCGACGCCACAACTAACAATCTGAATAAGACCATTTCTATTTTCCTGGATAATGAAATGATCTCCAGTCCGACAGTAAATGCCGCTATTACAGATGGTAAGGCTGTTATAGAGGGCAGCTTTACATCCGAGTCGGCGGAATATCTTGCCCGCACAATTCGTGAAGGTTCACTTCCATTCGCGTTAGAGGTTCTATCGATTAATAATGTTGGCGCGAAACTTGGCGCGACCGCGCTTAACGGAAGTATATTGGCCGGTCTTATCGGTACGGGTATTGTGTTGCTGTTCATGCTTATAATTTATCGCACATCCGGTCTGGCGGCAAATATCGCTCTTGTAATATATGTAGGTATTGTCTTGGTATTACTTAGTTTATTTAGAGTTACTTTGACTCTGCCGGGTATTGCGGGGATTATCCTTTCAATAGGTATGGCGGTCGACGCTAATGTGATTATCTTTGAGCGTTTTAAAGAGGAAATCACTATCGGACGTTCGATCAGATCAAGTGTTGACTCCAGTTTTAAACGTGCGTTTCCCGCTATCCTTGACAGTAATGTAACCACTCTTATCGCCGCCGCTGTTTTGTTCTGGCTGGGAACCGGTCCCATTAAGGGATTTGCTCAAACTTTGGCTATAGGTATTGCGGTCTCTATGTTCACAGCCCTTTTTATAACGCGATTTATTCTACGTAGCCTTGTTGGAATAGGCATTTCAAATCCACGGATGTTTGTTCCCGTCAAAAAGGAGGCGCAGGCATAAATGATAAAAATAGTTGAAAACAGACGCACATTTATTATTGTTTCCATTGCCGCTATCCTAATTGGCGTGATTGTGATGATCGTCAACCAAGTCTCCGGCAGAGGGGCGTTTAACTATGATGTGGAATTCTCCGGCGGGACTTCGTTTACTATAGATATAGGTCAGGAGTTTAGCAATGATGATATAATAACCATAGTGCGCGAGGCAACCGGTCAAGAGGCGCCGCAGGTTCAGCGAGTTACAGGCGCTACACAGGTAATGCTCCGTATGCGCTCGATTGATAAGGAAACACGTGAGAGTTTAATACAGACCATTTCTGAAAAATATAGTCTTACGAATGACGCCTTCACTTACTCGGATATTTCCGCTACAGTCAGTGAGGATATGCAGCGGTCGGCAGTATTGGCGGTCGTTGTTTCATGCGCCGCTATGTTAGTTTATGTTTCGATTCGTTTCCGTGACATTAGAATGGGTTCCGCGGCTATTTTAGCACTGTTGCATGACGCGCTGGTGATGATTGCGTTTTACGCTATCCTGCGCATACCTCTAAACTATTCGTTTATAGCGGCGGTCCTTACAATACTGGGTTATTCTATTAACTCGACAATCGTTATTTTTGACAGGATCCGCGAAAATCGGGGCATTATGCGTAGAGTTGATTTTGCGGAGCTGGTTAATACCAGTGTCAATCAAACTATGCGCAGATCTATATTTACTTCCTGCACCGTGTTTCTTGTGGTGCTGGTATTGTATATTTTGGGCGTGTCGTCCATAAAAGAATTTTCGCTACCGATAATGATCGGCGTTATCGCCGGCGCTTATTCCTCAATATTTTTGTCGGGCAGTTTTTGGTATATGTTTAATAAAAAGCCCGCCCAAACCTTAAAACCAGCTTTGGCGAACGCCGGCAGCGGCAATAATAAGGTGGTTACAAACGTCGGTGGTAATAGTAAGATAGTGACGAACTCTTCCGCGGAAGCGGCCGAAAGAATCATAAAAGATAAGAAAGTCAACTCCTCCCCCCGCCGCAAACATAGAAAGCATAGGTGAATAGGTCAAAGGGGCTGTTGCGATGCTGATTTGTCAGCATCGCAACAGCCCCTTTGCAATAAAAATCATTTGTTAATTAATGACTTTTTGTTACGGAAAATCATAAAAATTTTAGAGTGTGGAAAAAAGTAAACTTTTTTCCGCACTTTAGCAATTTCAAAAATTGGTTTCTTCCCGATTACTTAATGGATGCCTCAGATATTGATTTTGCAATACAAACATTGCATAGATCTTTACTTGACTTATCCGACTGTCTTTGATTGTATTCTTTTCATAATAATGATATAATTTATGCAGAAGCGAAAAATAACTGAAATTGCATCAGGCATTCTGTTGTACATATGACATGGGGGAGATATAATGAAAAGTGATATACCTGTAAAGCGGTTGTTGCAAATAAAAATTGAGGATTGGGTTAATTTTATTTTCCCTGAAATAACAAATGTACACATGGAAGATATGCAATCCGATCTAACGCCACGAGTAAAAAAAGAATCGCTAATGGATAGTGTGAAATGGTTAAGCAAGGATTGCATTGTTCATTTTGAACCAATGGGATATATAGACAAAGCTTTGCCTTGCCGTATGCTTAGGTATCGGGCGGATATATGGGAATATACAGTAAGCCATGAACGAGGATTACCTTCTATAAAGCAATCGGTAATTTTTTTCTTTGATAAGGATGATAATAAAAATCATCACCTTAACGACGATTTATTTGACTACAGTTACAAAGTCATTAAAATATGGGAAATCGAAGATAAGGATATTATTAATGGAAAATATATTGGATTATATCCGCTGTTGCCTCTTACAAAGCATAGTGATATAGCAACCGATGAGAAAGTAATCGAATCCGCTATAAAAGTCATTGATACTGTGGAAGACCCGGTATGTAAATCTGATTTGATGGCGGCTATGAGTATACTTGCGTCTGGTAAGTATCCAAAAGAACTAATTAAGAGATATGTAAGGAGGGAGTTTTTGATGCAGTCAGAATTGTTAAATGAGTGGATTGCGGAGTTTGTTGAAGAAGCGGAAGAAAAAGGTAAAGCCAAAGGGATAGCCGAAGGTAAAGCCGAAGGTAAAGCCGAAGGTAAAGCCGAAGGTAAAGCCGAAGGTAAAGCCGAAGGAATAGCCGAAGGTAAAGCCAGTGGTAAAATCGAAGTGGCGGCAAACCTATTGCGCAAAGGTCATCCTCCGGATTATGTGGCGGAAATCGTTGAATTCCCAATTGATAGGATCAAAAAATTAGTTGAAGAAATAAAGTTGTAACGCACTTTCTCCATTCATTCAAGCAAGGTTCCCTTTGGGGGATTCTGCTTGAATGTTTTTGGACATATATAGAAAGGACGACTGTAAAAATGGAGGAAAAGGGTATTACTCTTTTGGAAGTGCTGGTCTGTACCGCGATATTTTCCATATGCTTAATTCCTACATTATCTATAATTCGCCAGTCCGCGATTAATTATGAACACGCTCTGGGTTCTTACCACGCGGATTTAGAATTAACTAACATTTTGTCTGATGCGCGACAGGCGGCAAAAGAGGGCGCGTCAAATGAATTCAACATAGCTCTTAACAACGAGTCAAGATTTGAATGCGTAGTCATATTCAAGGAATCAACCGGTGGTTCTGTTATTGTAACACATCCGCCTGGTACAGATCTTATTATTTCTGAAGCTCACATTGACGGGGATTATAATCTGATAACCGCCGCTGTCCGAGATATCCATACCGGGGTTATAAAAACGCAGGCGACACTTTATTAATGAAAAAGATTATGAAAATAACAGACGAACACGGAAGCATTACTGTTCAACTCACACTTATTATGATCACCATTACTATGCTTGTAACCGTACAATTTAGCATAACAGCCGCGGAGTATAGAATGTCTAACCTGCATCGGCGATATGCCGGTCTCTACAATCTCGCCGCCGATATGGCCGATACATATACCGAGCATCTGAACAACCAAATTGAAGCGAACCTGGATGAAATAATCTCACTCTGCGAGTCTCGCCTTGATCCGGAAAGCTCGGATTTCTCTGATTTAACTAAAACGGCCGAGGATATATTTCAGAAAGAAGCTATAAACCTATTTGAACCGACAGTATCCGAATCCTTTTACCTCTCTCAGGATAACGACCTGAACATTCAAATTTTTGTATCCACAAGCCTTTTACCAAACAATGAATTGTACATAACCGTATTAACTAAAAATCTTACCCATGCCGGCGCCGGGCCATCGCCTTCCGAAGTATCAATCAATGCCTTGGCTGTCTGGGAAAACCCCGGAGACGGCCCGACCCGCCAGCGATTGATCTTAACAAAATTAACCCGGTCGGATAACTATACGTCCTAAGCGGCACATACATTTGATAAAATGGAATCCGTTGAGTTTTACGCCGAGCTATTGTATAAATCTAAGACGCTTGGCGGTCCAAAGAAATTTAATCCGGCGCAAGTAGAGATGCTGTACGAGATACGCAGGCAGATGGGTTTGCCGGGTAAGCACCCTGCGGAGAGGTGATGCATATTAATATCGCGGAGGCGTCGCTGAAAGCCGCCGAAATAAGGACCAACATAGAAACCATAATAGTGGGCAAAACCGCCGAAATAAATCTTATACTTACCGCACTGTTGGCATCCGGACATGTGTTGCTGGAAGATATGCCCGGAACAGGAAAAACCATGCTCGCTAAATCGCTGGCGAGATCGTTCGATGTGATTTTCAAACGCATTCAATTTACGCCTGACTTGCTCCCATCCGATATGACAGGCATAAACTATTACAATCCAAAAACAGGCGAATTTACTTTTAGGCAGGGAGGGCTGTTCACAAATATTCTGCTTGCCGACGAGATAAACAGAGCAACCCCCCGAACTCAATCCGGTCTGCTGGAGAGCATGGAAGAACACCAAATTTCCGTTGACGGCGAGACATATAAATTGGATGAACCATTCTTTGTCATCGCCACTCAAAACCCGATTGAGACTCAAGGAACTTTTCCGTTGCCGGAGGCGCAGCTTGATCGATTCCTTATGCGATTATCATTGGGGTATCCCGATTCGGCAGGCGCGTCGGAGATTATTCGGCGTTTTGTAAACGACGATCCTTTTCGAGCGTTATCCTCGGTTTGCGGCAAGCGGGATTTGATCGAAACACGCCAAATTGTCAAGTCCGTCCATTTGCATACCGATCTGTCGTCCTATATAGTACGCCTTACAGAGGCGACTCGCGACGCTGATTCGGTCATATTAGGAGTAAGCCCACGAGGGTCGTTATCCTTAGCAAGGGCGGCTCAGGCTTTCGCGCTGATTAAAGGGCGCGATTATGTAATTCCAGAGGACATAAAAACTCTTCTTATTCCGGTGTTTTCTCATCGAATAATAACTCGTGGTATGTCCGATGCTTCACAATTATTAGAGGATATTGCGGGAAGAGTACCTGTGCCCACGGAAGCTGTGTGGAAAAAGTGATAATCATTGCCGTCATGCTAGGCGTTTTGCTGTTTGTAAAACTTCACGAACTAATCTACGATTTTGTATGGAATCGCCTGCGGCTGTCTCTAAGATTTTCCAAGCGCGCGGCATTTGAGGGTGAGACTCTGGAATTAAACGAAATGCTGTCCAACGCCACACCGGTTCCGTTGCCGTGGGTGGCGTTGAAATTCCAAGTATCGCGCGATTTGATCTTTTCAAACCCGGGCGACATCCGCAACGCGCAAGTTTCAGATTATTATTATCGAAACGACGTTTTCGGGTTGATGATGTTTCAAATGATAACCCGCAAACTCTCATTTGTCTGCGGTAAACGCGGGTTTTATACAGTAAAAAGCGCCGATCTGGTTGGCGGCAATCTATTGCTTAACAATAAAATCGTTTCGCATGTGCAATGCGACACCGCCCTTATCGTTTATCCCAAACCTCTTCAATCTGATTGGTACACTATTCCATATAAGAAAATAAGCGGGGAAATTCTTACCCGTCGATTTATTTTGCCGGATCTCTTTGAATTCAAAAGTATCCGCGAATATCAACCGAGAGACGGTCTCCGTTCCGTAAATTTCAAAGCCACAGCCAGAACCGGCCATTTAATGTCAAATGTGTATGACTATACCACATCCCAACAGATTATAATAATACTTAACCTGCAACCATACGCGTCATGGAATGGAGACGTGCTTTTTGAGCAGGCTATTCGGCTGGCGGCGTCCATCGCCGAACGATGTGTGAGCGACGGCATAGCTTGCGGACTGGTTTCCAATGGAAAGGACATTATAACAAAACTTGCGTTAGATATTAAGAGCGGGGCAGGTAAAAAACATCTGTGTAATATATACGAGGCGTTGGCGCGTATTGATACGAGAAGCGAAGCCGCGCCACTTATTTTAGATAAATCTTTGGGTAAAACTGCCTATGACGCGGGCGATACGGCGTTTTTTTTAATATCCGCATATCATGGGAATGATCTTTTAAGCGCCTTTTCACGCTTATGCGCAAATTATCCCGCTATATGGGTCATACCCGCCTTTAAGGATACAAATCTGACTCCGGCGACAGAAAACATTATGAAATGGGAGGTGGCTGACAACGAGCAAGGCACGCTTTACTATTGAGCAAGCTTTACAGAATACTATATATTTTATATTGTTTTATTCCGCAGCGGTAGTTCCCGCCTGCCTATTAACAAATTCTTCCGCCGTTTACTACTTGCTGCTTATGACAATTCCATTTTATACCACGCAATGGTTTAGGGCCGCTGTTAAAAACTTATTTATGTTTCTATTATCGCACCTTGGAGTTTTAGCGGCGGTTTATTTCATCACGACAGGATTTTGGCCGAGGATTATTGCGCTGGCATTCACGGCGGCTATAATAATTTATTCTTTTGTGAAACGATTTTCCGCGAAAGATGAAGAAATGGGTATATCCACAGTTGTAATACTCTCGTTGCTTATGACGATTGCGTATGCAGGAGCGCGTAATTTTGGATATTTGCCCGTGATGAGAATTCTCCCTATTGGGGCTGCGGCCGCGGCGATTTGTTTTCTCGTTCTTCAGCATATGAAGAATCTTGACCGAATCATCGATTTATTATCCTTAACGACTGTTCAGCCGGTGCGGGATATAACACGTTTAAATAATATATGTATTAGTATTTTCGCCTTATTCGCTCTATTGGCGGCCGCAGCGGCGGGGAATGTGAAACTGGATGGCGTTTTCTCTTCGTTGGGAGGTGCCTTATTAGCCGGCCTGCGTTTTTTGTTCAGTCTTATCCCCAAAAGTAAAGTGACAGAGCAGCCAATTACCCCGCAAAATGAACCGCCGCCTCCGGCTCTGGACGGTATGTTAGAACAGAAAGGAGAACCTTGGGCTATCTGGGCTATATTAGAAAAGATCGTAATCTATGTTACCATATTCCTTATAATCGCTTTAGTGATTTGTGGAATAATCTACGCGTGTTACCGAATCTACAAGCGATTTTACGAAGTTCAATCCGTAAGCGGGGACATAAAAAAATTTATCACGCCCGATCTCTTGTCATCGAAAGCGATCACCACAAGACTGCGTAATATGTTCCCCAAGTCACGACCGCAAAATAAAATCCGCCGCGCGTATTATAAAATAATTCGCCGCCATATTTCACAAGGCGTTCCGCTTGTTAAGACAGACACGCCTTTAGAAATGAAAGACAAAATCCTCGCCGCCGGACATGATATAAGCGCGCTCACGGTCGACTATGAGAAAGAACGATATGGCAATTTGTAGGGGCGATCAACTGGTCGCCCGATTTTACAATCTACCTTGCTACCTTAAAAATTCCACGGTCGCCGCCTTTGTTGGGTTGCCAAAAATTTGCGACGGCGTACCTTGCTCCTCCACTATGCCGTCTTTTAGAAACACTACTTTATCGCTGGCGTGCTTAGCGAACGACATCTCATGGGTAGCGATAATTATAGTAGTATCCGAGGATTTTAATTCTACCACCAAGTCCAGCACCTCGCCCACAAGGCGCGGATCTAAAGCGGATGTTATTTCGTCCAAAAGCAGCAGCTTTGGGTTATGGGCTATAGCCCTGACGATAGCCACTCTTTGCTGCTGCCCTCCTGAAAGCTGATCGGGGTAAACATTAGCCTTCTCGGTAAGTTGAATTCGCTCAAGCAACTGCATTCCCTTCTGTTCCGCATCCCGCCGGGGAATCTTTCGCACCACCCGCAAGGCAAGAGTCACATTAGCAAGCACTGACAAATGTGGAAACAGGTTGAAATTTTGGAATACAATCCCCATTTTAGAGCGGACTATATCCGGATTAACCCGCGGATCAGATATATCCTCGCCATCCAGAAATATTTGACCATCGTCGATCTGCTCCAACAAATTGATAACACGCAGCAATGTACTTTTACCCGAACCCGACGAGCCGATCAGCGCAATTACGTCGCCCAGGTCTATTTCAAGATCGATGCCTTTAAGTACAAGATTATTGCCGAACTTTTTTTTAATATTCCGCAGATTCAGCAGAGACATATATATTTCTCCTAAACAATTCCGCTCATTTGCTCGCGCTTTTTCAAGCGCGAAGTATACCAGTCCGTCAATCGAATCATAGGAAAGCTAAGTACGACAAACATCGCGCCCGTCACAACATAAGGCGTAAAATTATAGCTTTGCGCCACTATTATCTGCGCGCTACGCACCGCGTCTATCGCGCCCAGCACACTCACCAAACCAACATCCTTTTGCATAGAAACGAATTCATTCATCAATGCCGGCACTACCTTACGAATGGCTTGAGGCAACACAATCAGACGCATAGTCTGCGCGTGTGTGAATCCCAGAGATCTGGACGCCATTCGCTGTGAAGGGTGAATTGCCTCTATCCCGGCGCGAATAACCTCCGACGCGTACGCGGAATACACTACCACAATAGAAATCGTTCCCAACAGAGACGCGTCTATGCGTCCAAAGATGCGCAGCCCGGGAACCCCAAATCCAATAATATATAATACAATGATCATCGGGGTACCGCGAAGCAGATCGGTATACAGAGTAGCCACTACGCGTAAAGGGAACATAACCGGCGACAAGGTGGTTCTTATAATGGCAAGCGCCGTCCCAAACACGGCGACACCCGCCACCGCGAATATGAGAATGCGCAAATTGGTAAGTATACCGCGTAAAACCAAAGGAATAGATTCAACAAAATAATGAGGGTCAAAGAACGCGATTCTTACCCGCGTCCAACCCTCTGAATTTGATAACACTATATATATGATAACGCAGAACACCGCGAAGCTGATACACGACACCAAATTAGATCTGAAAGATTGTCGTTTTCGGTATGCTCTCCGCTCCGCTTCAACTGAACTTATCCCTTCTAAGACGGTTTCTTTCATTTTAATTCTGGCGCGTCATATTGCCCAAGGTACTGTTTCGCTATTTCGGCTATCTTGCCTTCGGCTTCCAGATCGTCAATCGCTTTAGATACCGCCGCGGTCAATGGAGAATCTTTATCCAACACTAAGGCAAGCCCATCCGTCGCCGTTTCACTGCCGGATAAAGTTCCGACGATTACACCATTTTCAACCTGTTCGGAAGATATTATGTAATCGGCAGTGGTAACACCCGCCACCATTGCGTCGATTTGCCCCGCGTTAAGCGCTAAAGCGGTAGCGGACAAATCATTAAACACTTGAACTTCTTGATTCGGGGCGACAGCGGTCCGGGTATACTCTCCGGCAATATCCCCGCTGGCCGCCCCAAACAGAGCCTCTTTAAGCTCTGCTATAGAGGCAGCCGACGCGTAGACATCATCTTTTTTCACAATTACCGCCAATGGTTCACGATAATACACCGAGCTGAAATCCACAACCGCCTTGCGCTCTTCTGTAACAGAATATTGCTGTAAGTTAAAATCAAAATTCTTAGGACCAGGTTGAATGGCTTCTTCAAAGGTGGTGCGTACCCATACGACATCTTCCTTGGAATATCCAAGTTTTTCAGCGACGGCATAAGCCAACGCCGCTTCAAAACCTTCGCCGGTTTCGGGCGCGTCGTTAATTACCCACGGTTCCCAAGCGGGTTCGCCGGTGGCAATGGTCAATTTTCCATCTGTAAGCGTGGCGAGTTCGGTGCCGGACGAATTGGCGGAACCGGAGCAAGCAGATACAAATAACATGACTAACACAAGCGAGATACCGATTAGTCGCTTCATACAATTTCCCCTTTAAATATCATATTTTACTTATATTTTAATATTTTATTCGGTATCTGTCAATCTAAGTTGTGTTTAAATTTATTAATTCAAATTCATAAGGAAGTACGCTATAAAATAGAAAACATAAATATGCGCGGGATAAAAAATATAGAAAAAGTATTTGTTTCCGCCGCCCTTTCGCCCGTTATATAGCAGTATGAATATAGCTGAAAGCCCCATAAGCGCCTGTACATAAGACCCGGATATTAAGCAGATTATACCTGTGGCAGCTAATGCCGCGGCCTGCAAAACGCGATTATTCCTCAACAAATAGATGCTAACGCCCAGTACCACAAAAAGAAGTCCACCCTCCGCAAATATTGGGTTAGGGATAAACTGCAAGACTATCAATATTAACCAGGATGGTATGCTTGACGATAATTCGGTATTGGACATAAACAAAATCAATCCCAGCCCAACAAGAAAAGGCAGGATCATAAGCAATATGACGCCTGTCGCCTTTAAAAACTTTTTCTCCTTTACAGCTTTGATCAGCATTTCGATAAATACAATATACAATCCAATCATTAACAGTGAGCCAAATATATTATTTGTCAGTATAATGTTTTCGTTAAAGAAATAAGTAGATACAACAGTCGAAGATATAACCATAAACTCAAATCCGGCCAATAATAGCAGCAGATAACGCGTTCTGCTGCGAGTATAGCGCATGCCCTCGGCTACCATGAACAGGAATAACGGCGCGGAGAGCCTGCCTATATAAGTGAACCAGTCCGGCGCCCCTTGCGGAATAAACATCTGGTGCAGATGGTCTATAACCATAAATATTACACCAAGAATTTTTAATTGATTGCCTGTAAACCAAGTTCTGGACGTGTTAGAAATTGTTGCTTCCATGAATTAATCCCTTCCTTTTTTAATTGATTATGCTGTAAATAATAATTATTAGTTATATATTAAAAATTTACGCGCCAAGCCAATGAAGTGTCTGGACTTTTTGGAGAGATTAATTAACAAAAAAAAGCTGCCGCAAACCATGTAGGTATGGTTGCAACAGCCTTTTATGAAGTTTTTAATGGCTAATACCCGCCGTATTCGCTGACTTTAAGGGATTTATACTCGCAAGTATAGTTTTGGAATCTATTCAAACAGTGGTGTAGAAAGGTATCTCTCGCCTGTATCCGGCAGAATAACGACGATAGTCTTTCCGGTATTTTCGGGGCGAAGCGCGATCTGTGTCGCGGCCCAAAGAGCCGCTCCGGATGAAATGCCCACCAAAAGCCCTTCTAACTTAGCCAAACTCCGCACCGCGACAAAAGCGTCCTCTGTTTTAGCGGTAATTATTTCATCATATATACCGGTATCTAAAACATCCGGCACAAAACCCGCGCCAATGCCCTGAATTTTATGAGGTCCAAAACGTCCTTCCGACAGCACCGGAGAATCCGCGGGCTCGACAGCTACGATTTTAACATCCGGATTTTTCGATCTAAGATATTCTCCCGCGCCGGTAATGGTTCCGCCTGTTCCTATACCGGAAACAAAGAAATCGACCTTACCTTCCAAATCTTCCCAAATCTCCGGACCGGTAGTTTCTTTATGAACCAGTGGGTTAGCCGGATTTACAAATTGACCGGGAATAAAAGAACCCGGCGTCTCTTTCGCCAGTTCCTCCGCCTTGGCTATAGCGCCCTTCATACCTTTCGCGCCCTCTGTCAAAACGACCTCGGCACCATACGCGGCAAGCAATTTACGGCGCTCGACACTCATTGTTTCAGGCATCGTAAGAATAAGCTTATAACCCCTGGCAGCCGCGACCGAAGCCAGCCCGATACCGGTATTTCCGCTTGTAGGCTCAATTATAACGGAATCCGAAGTGAGTTTCCCGGTCTTTTCGGCGTCGTCAATCATAGCCAGCGCAATACGATCTTTCACACTGCCCGCCGGATTAAAATACTCTAACTTACCCACAATGCCATTGGTCAAACCCAAGCTCTTCGCATAGGCGTTAAGTCGAAGCAGCGGAGTTTTACCAATTAAATCCGTTAAATTATCAGCGACTCTTGACATTTACTTGACCTCCTGTTATAATTTCATGATTTTAAACCAAAGATAAAAGTTCCAAAACCATATATGAATTATATTATTATTTCATCTATTCTGTCAATATGTATTTAAGAATTTACTCTGATATTATCCATTAAAAGTGAGGGAGTTTTTTCGTATGAAACCCGAAACAGCATGTATTCACGCGCAGCGTGATTCTTCCGGCAATACCGGCTCGGTTACGGTTCCAATTTATCAATCGGCGACATTCGCGCATCCGGGATTAGGGCAAACCACCGGCTATGATTATACTCGTCTGCAAAACCCCACGCGTGAGCATGTGGAAAAACTATTGGCGGCGTTGGAAGGCGGGGTGGACGCTCTTGCTTTTTCCAGCGGAATGGCGGCGATTACCGCAATTTTCGATATGTTTTCTCCATGTGATGAGATAATTGCTACAGACGACCTGTACGGCGGCTCTATAAGACTGTTTTCATTAATTTCAAAAAGAAATGGCCTTTTTGTAAAATATGTAAATTCATCTGATTTATCAGTGTTGGAGTCTGCCATTACAAATAATACAAAAGCGGTTTTCATAGAAAACCCCACAAATCCGCTGATGAATGTTACCGATATCGCGGCCGTCCGCGAGTTGACGGCGGATAAAAATATTTTGCTGATAGTCGATAATACTTTCCTCACGCCATATTTCTGTAATCCTCTGCAGCTTGGAGCGGACATTGCGGTCCATAGCGGCACAAAATATCTGGCGGGGCACAACGATACCCTCGCGGGGTTTGTCGTTTGCAAAACACCGGAATATTCTGAAAAGCTGCGCTATATTCAAAAGACCACAGGCGCGGTTCTTTCCCCCTTTGATTCTTTTTTAACGACGCGCGGAATCAAAACGCTGGCGCTAAGGATGGAGAAAAGCCAGCGGAACGCAATAAAAATTGCCGCTTGGCTGCAAAAACATCCAAAAGTCACCCGCGTTTTTTACGCCGGTTTACCCGAACACCCCGCGTATGAAATTTCAAAACGCCAGGGGCGGGGTTTTGGAGCGATGATTTCGTTTTCGGTAGACTGTACTCGGACCGTCCAAAACCTTTTGAATAATATACAATTAATATTATTCGCCGAGAGTTTGGGCGGTGTCGAGACGCTGATTACTTAC
>JAISRJ010000104.1 GCA_031273705.1 Clostridiales bacterium | reverse complement strand
CGCGCCGTTTTTAAAATCCCGCTTATAGAGCGTGTGACTGGGGCTTTCTTCCAGCGCCGGATAACGAACCCACTCCACCGATTTATGGGCATTCAAATATTTAGCCAGAGTTCGCGCGGTACTCGATTGTCTGTTCAGCCGTTCCGACAGGGTTTCCAGCCCAATCAACGCCAGATAAGCGTCAAACGGACCTATTGCCGCGCCAAAATAGTTAAGGTAATTAAATCGTATGCGCGTGGTAAACGGAAAGTCGGGGAAAACTTCGGGGAAAGAGCGGTGCTTACCGTATTTGTCCCGCAGGGTATAGTATTTTTCAAAAAACTGCGGAAACTTGCCGTTAAGCCAATTGAATTTACCGCTTTCCAGCACCAATCCCGCAATCACATTGCCGTGACCGTTTAATCCTTTAGTGGCGGAGTAAATTACGATATCCGCCCCGTGCGCGATAGGATTATACAAATAAGGCGTCGCAACCGTATTATCCACCACCAGCGGAATATCGTGATCATGAGCGACTTTAGCTATGGCGTCCAAATCCAACAGCACCGTATTGGGGTTGGAGATGCTCTCGACAAAAATCGCCTTAGTGTCCGTGGTTATTTCTTCCGCCAGTTTCTCGGGGGAAAGGATATTTTTGGCATAGTCTATACCAATGCCCAGTTTTGGATAAATTTTCTTAAAACCGTCGGCGCTGCCCCCGTAGAGGTAGGGTGAGGTCAAAATACGCCCTCCGCCTTCCGCCAGATTTAACAGGGTGTAGCTTATAGCCGCCATGCCGCTCGCAAGCGCAATCGCGCCCGCCGCTCCGTCCAGCTCGGCGACCCGCCGCTCTAACACCGCTACCGTAGGATTACCTACGCGGGTGTATAGATTGCCGGCTTCGGAAAAACTGAAAAGGTTTTTCGCGTTCTGCACATCCCGGAAATCATAGGCTGTGGTTTGATAGATGGGCGGAGATACGGCGTAGTTGTGATCCTTGGGTTCGTATCCGGCCCGCACCCGCTGCGTATCAAACCGATACGCGGGCGCTTGTGCGTTATTAGCCATGTTAAAGCTCCTTTTTTATTGATATGTAGATAGCACTGTATCATATATATCCTCAATCACCCTAAGCCCGCCGGAAAAACCCACGTAATTGGTGGTCATCACCAAACGGTATGGCGTGGGAACGGCGGCGGATAAAAAGTCGTAGCCCTTCTCTTTCGCCAGCTCCTTATCCCAGCCGCTGCCGATGATCAGACCTCGGCCGTTATGCGAAAGACCGCGAATAATATTCTGCGCTTTGCCGGCGTCCGGTTCAAATGTCACCGAAATCCTGCGCTTATTGGATACGCTTTTCAGTTCGGTCTCTATTTGCCGCCAAAGCTCCGCCGGCGTATTGTCCACAATAAACTGCTCCTTGGGTACTATTCCTACTTCGTGCAGCAGAAATTTGACCAGCCCCGTCACATAGCCGGCGTCATGGAGAATATGGACATGGTTGGGCAAACCGTAACGAAATTCAAGCAGAAAGGTAGCAAGATTGTCAATTTCCTCATAATAAGCTTCTCTCTCACGCTTGATGAACGACTCCGCCGCCGCTTCATTTATTTGCGCGCCTTGCCGTATGGCGAACACCAGCGTTTGCCGTAAAAAGCGTTCTGTTTCGTTAGCGCCGATTGGGATATGCGAAAAGTGCGTATACGGCTGACCGTATATCATCGACAGGTGCTCCGCAATCGGTTTACCATGCCAGGGGGATACCAATATATTAAAGTTGGCTCGAGGTATCCTTTGCCACTCAGCCACACCGCCCGATTCCGGCCCGAACAAAACATGCGCGCGCAGACCCAGACCCGCCAGAAGCCGCTTGTATTCTCTAAGGTTGCCCTTCCAGAACGGATCCTGATAGGGCAGAGACGCAAGCAGATTGACAGTGTTTTTTTCGCTCCGGATGGGGTTTTCATCTTCATATTGCCAGACATATTGGTCAATGACAGCGTTTACCACCAGGCTGTGCGCTTCAAAGTTATTGCACTTAAAACCCGCTGTCTCTACCGAAACAATCGGTTTGCCTTTCTCCCTAAACTCTTCCGCCAGGGCGTCCACGTCGTCGCCGACGATACCTGCGGTGCAGCCGGTCAGAATCACCTGTAAATCGGTGTCCAGCACTTTGTATGTATTTTCGATGATTTCACGCAGTCTTTCAATGCCGCCGAACACCACTTCGCGCTCTGAAAAGTTTGTGCAGGGCGATGTGCTTCCACCCGCGTAACCGGTGGAACGCTCAAAAAAACCGCTAATCATATCGCCGCAGCCGGGGCCGGAATGAAGAATCGGCACCGCCTTGGGGATTGCGACCACGCTTTGCAGAGCGCCTATGGCGCAGGTGTAACGCTCCTGTTCAATAATACCGCTCAACGGCCGCCACCTCCCAAAAACGCGGTGGGGGTTTGACTCATCCACCATTTTGTATAAGGGTTGACCGCGTGCTTTTCAAGATTTTTAACAAACTCATCATTATTAATGGCTTCCAGAATTTCTTCCCCATAGCGCACAAGTCCCTCATAGCCCATCCCGAAATGCTCGTCGCCAATCAGGAGGGACGGAATGCCTAATTTTGCGCCCCAAAGGGTCATGCCGCCATGCCGCGCCAATAAAATATCCGGCCGCAGACGGTTCAGGGTATTTACCAGCTCAAATTCCTGTTTGTTGCATACGTTAAAATGGGGAACATCTCCATAATCCTTCACGCCTTGCGTAAGAAGGTCGTTTTCTTCGTTGCCGTTGTCATATATAGGGTCATGATGGAAGATAGCCGCGCCTTTCACCTTCATGCCAAGCTCCCTCAAAACAGAAAGTAACGCGTGCCCGTGCGCGGCTCCCGCTGTTACATAGGCGGTTTTTCCTTGCAGCTTTTCGCGCAGAGCGGCGATTTTTGGTAGATACTTCGTCTTTTTTTCGGCTATCAGATCTTCCGCCGCCTGCTCTTTATGCAGTATCGCCCCCAATGCTCGAAACCAACGGTCGGTCTGGGCGATGCCGTAGGGCGGAGCTGTTTTTATTTCCGGAACGCCGAATTCCTGTTCCAGCGCCGCCCCCAAATAGGAACCCAATGTGGGGCAAGCCTGTACGCTCGCGACCGCTTCCGACGACCAAGTCAGGCTTTCCACCGTGGAATAAGGGGTAATATAATTCGGTTTTGCGCCAAAAGCCGCGAACCACTCGCTAAAAATATCAGAACCCCAAAAGTTGATTACGTTTATCACATTGTCAGATCGTTTACGGGCAGGTTTTATCAACTTGCGAGCGATACCATGATATCCGGCGTCAAAGCCTGTCGTCCATACGGTGGAACGGAAACCCTCGCATGGGATGTTCACAACCGGGATGCCAAGCCTTTCCTCAGACTCGTCACAAACGCTTTCCACATCATCACCGATAATAGCGGACGCGCAGGTTGTGAGTATAAAAATTACATTTGGGCGCGCGCGATCAAAGACCTCCTGTATAGCTTTTTCTAATTTTTGCCCTCCGCCGTATACCGTGTCGGCTTCATCCAGATTGGTGGAGTATATTTTTCGCTGCGTGGGTTTTTCCACCCCTCTTAAAGGGGAATTTACCCGATATGTAAACGCAAATTCATGCAGGCAGGACGAACACCCTACCGGACCGTGACTTATAACCGCTCCGTCTTGAACCAGAGTGACCATACACGCCGCCTTAGAAGTGGCGCAGCCGACACATTGGCTAAACGAGCGCGTTTTGTCCTTCAGACCACAGCGAGACCGGCAAAGCAGTTCTTCCGCGCTGCCTTCAAACCCCGTAACCGAACCCAAACGCACCTCACGGATAGGAACGGCAGCCATTCGCAAATTGATTTCACTTATTGCCACGCAGCGTCTCCTTTCGCAAAGTTCCCCTTAACACGCCAAAATCAAAACTCATGAGCGATCCTCCGAAAAATAAAAAAAGGCGCGGCATATATTCGCCCGCACCGTGCCTTTGCACAAGATACCGCAAATTCCGCTAATTCAGTATATATGCGCTAAAAAGGGCGCAACGGTACATACGCATGATACAGAACGCAGACGCGTTACACGTGGCTTTCATTTTACTGTTAATAAAATATTTCGCGTTCATTAAAACTGCCTCCTTCTAAAGTTCGTATAAAACATATTTTATTTATATGTTTATAGAATATCATTTATTCATTGCTCTGTCAAGGAGAATTTTGAAAAATATTTGCCAAAAATATTTGCCAAAAATATTGATATGAAAAGTGGCTGCCGCTCAGTCATTTGATTGAGACTCCCCAAAAAAAGGCAAGAAATTATGAACGCGATCTATACACGTCTGCCAAAATTTAGAGTACCTGGAATTTTGCCACGCTTATATCGAATGCCGTGTTTTCCTCCGCTTGCCTGCGGAAATTGTCCCGTTAATGTGACAAGTCACTCCGGCTGAGTAGTAGGGATTAAGAGCGTTCATAATGCCGAACCCTTAACAGGCACGTGTAAATGAGTCATATCAACACCCTCGTATTCAAGTAATTTGACTTTTTTATCAATACCGCCGGCATATCCCGTTAAGCTGCCGTTTGCGCCTACAACACGATGGCAGGGAATTATGATAGAAATAGGATTGTGTCCCACTGCCCCGCCTATGGCCTGAGCGGACATACGCGACTTGTTCATTTTGACAGCTATTTTCTTTGCGATATTACCATATACAGTGACTTCACCGTAGGGAATTTCGCATAGTGCGCGCCATACCTCGCGGCGAAAATCGTTGCCGTATGGAGCCAACGGAAGTTCGTTAACGCTAGGTTTTTGACCATTAAAATATCTGTCGAGCCAATTCTTTGCGGCGGTAAATACGGGCAGATCGTTTTTTTCTGTTAACGCTTCGCTTACGGTACCGCCGTAATACTTTTGTCCTTCCATCCACGCCGCCGCAATGCTATTGCCGTCGCTCGCGAGTGTAATAGTACACAGCGGCGATAAGTAATTAGAATAATACATTTTTTCCTCCTTTTTGGGCCATATCACAATTATAACAGATCTTTCCGTATTAAGGGGGTGAGAATGGTGGATAACCACGTTCGTTTCATAAATATCCCACTTTCTGGTAAAGTTTATGAAACGAACGTGCGCCGGAACGTGCGTCGGCTCTCTAAATGGATTTGCAAATAACCATCTTTATGCTATACTGAGCGTAATGAGGAATTCTAACTAAGACTAAGAATTACTAAGAGAATTACTAAGAATTCTAAGAATTAAGACTAAGAATAGAATTTTTAAAATTGTTTATTGGGGGTAATCATTCTGAAAAAATATGAGCATTTAAAATCACTGCTCTCAAAATTGGGAAGTGTGTGTGTGGCATTTTCAGGCGGAGTTGATTCGACACTTTTGTTAAAAGCCGCCCATGATGTTTTGGGGGACAAATCTATCGCGGTAACCGCAAAGTCACATACTTTTCCCAAACGGGAGTTAGACGAGGCCAAGATTTATTGCGAGCGGAACGGTATAAGGCATGTTATATGTAAATCGGAAGAACTGGAAATAGAGGGTTTTTCCAGCAATCCGACCAATAGATGTTATCTGTGTAAAAACGAACTATTCAGAAACATATGGGATATAGCGCGTAAAAACAACATTGAGCATGTTGTAGAAGGCTCAAATATTGACGACAACGGCGACTATAGACCGGGATTACAAGCTGTAAAAGAATTGGGGGTTATAAGTCCCCTGCGTGAGGCGGAATTGACTAAAGCGGAGATACGGACTATTTCAAAGGAACTTGGTTTGCCTACGTGGGATAAACCTTCTTTTGCTTGCCTGTCGTCTCGGATCCCTTACGGTGAATCTATCACAGAGTCAAGGCTGGACAAAATTGACAAGGCGGAGCAGTTTTTACTAGATCTGGGAATGAAGCAAGTACGAGTGCGGGTACATAAAAATCTCGCCCGCATAGAAACAGACGAGAATGGCTTTACAATGTTCGCCGACCGGTCGACCCGCGAAAACGTCCACGCTAAATTAAAAGAGATAGGTTTTTCATATGTCTCCCTCGATTTGATGGGCTATCGCACCGGCAGTATGAACGAAACTCTATCGAAAACGGAAAAATCATTTTTCTGACTGCGACGATGTGCCGCCCTGATTCCCCCAAAAAGCGTCCGGGACATCCTGAGAAATAAGTTTATCTACTAACTGTAAATCGCGTTCGATTTGAATAGTCTTTTCTGTATACAAAGGTATAGCCAGACGCACGTTACAACGGACATTCAGCCATAATTGAATGGAAACTTGATTAATACCCAATGTCGATTTATTATATTCAGGATTAACCAACGCGCTGCCCATCGGCTGTACATTTACTGTATAGCTTGGTCCGTGAGACGCAAAAATTTGATAGCCTGTCAAGGCACCTAACGGGACGTCTATACTTTGGGCGCTTAATTTATTTAGACTAGTGGAAACTTGTGCCGCCAGTTGATTACAAATTTCATTTACAAGTAAAGTGTTTACATCTACGGATTCGATTTTTCCTTCGGAATTATTATAGTATGTCTCATATAGATCGCTTGGTTTAACATCTGTTATAACTTCGTTGTATGAATTGCTGATTATTTCAGACATTTGTGCAATAATCCGCTGTTCCGCTATTTCTAAAACCGTTGGCATTAAATAATCATTTAATCTTCCCAGCAAAAATAGAGATATTATAGACAATAGAATAAATGTTATCATCATACCCAAAGCTTTAGGTTTATGTTTGCGCCGACTTGAAGATTTGGGCGGCGGTTTTACTATACGAGCCATATTTGTCCTCATTACAAAATAGTCTGTATCGATACCGATACAGACTATTTTATGTATTTACACCTGTACAAAATAACCGACTCTTTTTATCTAAATACAACCACTTGTACGAATTCACCCACTTCTCAGGCAAGGCATATGATAATTTGTAACTGAGTAGGAGGTGCTTTTCGTGGGAGCATACTATATTAACGGAGGAAATAAACTCTACGGGCAACTGAGGATTAACGGAGGAAAGAACGCTATCTTGCCGATACTGGCCTCTGTAATACTTAATGGCAG
>JAISRJ010000046.1 GCA_031273705.1 Clostridiales bacterium | reverse complement strand
CGCTCTTTCCGCCGTTTTTTGCGTGATATACATTAAATTTATGTCACAAAAGCAATTCGGCGGAATGAGCGGGGATATTACCGGATTTTTAATCTCAATTTGTGAAATATCCGGACTTTTGGGAGTGATCATATGCAAATACATCTAATCCGTCACGGATTGACGGAGGGTACAAAAATCCCCAATTATATCGGCGGCAGAACAGATGAACCACTTTGCGCCGAGGGCGTAGAACAAGCAGGAACATTCCGCAATCCACAAGTGAAAAAAGCCTATGTAAGTCCAATGCTCCGATGTTTGCAGACCGCCGCAATTATCTTTCCAAACGCTGAACTTGTAAAGATTGAGGGCTTTCGTGAAATAGATTTTGGCGACTTTGAGGGGAAAAGCGCCGCTGATTTAAAAAATAACTCTGATTATGCAGAATGGGTAAATTCCAACTGCGAATTCTCATGTCCGAACGGCGAGAATATGTCGGTTTTCAACGAACGTATTCGTCAAGCGTTTATCACTTTAACAGAAACCGCAAATAAAAACCGTGAGCAACAACTTTACATTGTCGCTCACGGCGGAACTATTATGGCGATTATGTCGCATTTGAACCCTAACAGCGACTATTTTGACTGGCGTACTAAGCACCTAAACGGCTACGCCTTTGCCTATAATCCGTCAAACAACTGTTCATAATAGCCGTTTGGCAGGTCATATAACTCACTTATGATTTCTTTTGTAAAGATTTTATCGAGCGTGTCAAGATACAGAACACGCTTGTTCTTTACGCACATTACCATATCTGATACTCTTTTTGCAAGGTTAAGCTGGTTAAGCGACATAATCACCAGGCAATACTCTTAAAATACCGTTCAATCCCATCCCCAGAGGTGAGCGTATATCTGAAACAGGTCTCCCGGCTTAGCCTCCATTCTACTTCTCCGCCTTCTCACGCGTTATGGCGACGCGCAATGGCAGTTGGAGTTTCGTCAGCTTCACGGTTACTGGGATAGCCCGACATTCACAGTCGATTCCCTTGATTCAGACACCAATATTCAATTGCCTAATTTTATATCACAACCGCCGATAGTCGTCAAGGCGTTAACAATTGCTGATTACCGCGGTTTCGCTGTACCCCTCGGGTTAAATATACTGCCGAGGAGGCCCGCCCCATTGATAAAATTACATTTGATAAAATTTACATGTTGACAAAAACAATCTTCCGTAATATAATAATAATAGTTGAGCAAATGTTCAATTGTTATCTCTTGAACCGTGGGAAATGCGGGATTAGTTCGTGGATTTCTTGCGCCGTTAGGCGCATAGCGCGAGATGACTTCGCTTTAAGTGCCAACGATACTAAGCGGCGGGAATCTGTCACTGGTGAGGTGTTTATTTAATGATAGATAAAGTCTCTTATGACTGTGAAGTAATTCACCAAGACATAGTGGATAAAGTAAGTGGGCTTATGCCCGAGAGCGGAGAGTTTTATCAGCTAGCGACGTTGTATAAGATGTTCGCGGACTATACGAGATTAAAAGTTTTGTGGACGTTAAGCGTGAACGAAATGTGCGTCTGCGATTTGGCGGTTCTGCTTGGAATGACAAAGTCCGCGATTTCACATCAATTAAAGTCTTTGCGGTTGACGAATCTTGTTCGCTCTCGCAAAGAAGGTAAGGTTGTATTCTACAGCCTCGCTGATGACCATGTAAGGGATATATTTGAAAAAGGTTTTGAGCATATTCATGAGTAATATTTTTTTCGTTAACAGTTGAATACATGAACATATGTTATCTTTTGGAAGGGCATATTTTTTGATTTTAGGTCATATCCTATTTTAACCGGAGGGGTTGTTTTATGTCAGGATTATTAGCGTTACAGCATGATCACGTACGCGGCGGCTGTTCCTGCGGAAATAAGAAGAAACACAGACATGGGGGTTGCTGCGGTCATTCCGCTCACTCAGAATCCCACAGTCACGAAAGTCACGAACACGGTGGCTGTTCCTGCGGACAGTGTGAGAGTCTGGGCAAGTCTAATAATGACAATACAACCCACACAGACAGCGAACCTCATTCATCCCATATGGATACCGAGGATAGTTGTAAGGATGAGGAAGACGGGTGCAGTTGCGGGAAGGAACGCGGCGAAGAGGATACAAAAAATGAAAGGAACACGCTAATCCTGGGCGGAGCGATATTTGCCGCCGGGCTGATGGTGGAACATTTACTGAGTTTGCCATCGTATGCCGCCATTGCTCTCTATGTATTCGGTTATTTGGTTCTGGGAAATAAAGTCCTGATTAGGGCGTTCAATAATATCAAAAGAGGTAAGGTGTTTGACGAGAATTTTCTAATGTGCGTGGCTACAATCGGGGCGTTCGCTATAGGCGATTTTACGGAAGCCGCCGCGGTTATGCTGTTTTATCAGACGGGAGAGTTTTTTCAAGGTCTGGCTGTAAGTAAAAGTAAAAAATCTATTGTGGATTTGATGGATATAAGGCCGGATTACGCCAATATTTATCGGAACGGTGAGATAGTGCGCGTAAAACCCGACGAGGTTAAAGTTGGGGAGTTTATTGTTGTAAAACCCGGAGAAAAAGTTCCGTTGGACGGCGTTGTGACGCGCGGCAATTCGACATTGGATACCAGCGCGTTGACAGGCGAGTCCGCTCCGCGTGAAGTTACGGTCTCTAGTGTGGCGCTGTCAGGATGCGTTAATCTTAACGGTGTACTGACAGTTAAAGTTTCAAAAACTTTTGGCCAGTCTACCGCCGCTAAAATTATTGATATGGTAGAAAACGCTTCCAATAAAAAAGCTCATACGGAGAATTTCATTACGTCGTTCGCCAAGTATTATACACCTGCCGTAGTTCTTCTTGCAGCTTTGATTGCGATTGTTCCGTCGTTAATTTATGGAGACTGGTCGGAATGGATTCATAGAGGTTTGATATTTCTTGTCATTTCCTGCCCATGCGCGTTAGTAATTTCTATTCCGTTAAGTTTCTTCGCGGGAATCGGCGGGGCTTCAAAAAAAGGTATTTTGGTTAAAGGCGGTAATTTTCTTGAAGCTCTTAACGATGTGGGCACAATTGTGTTTGATAAGACCGGAACACTTACTAAAGGCGTGTTTGAAGTAACAAACATATTGCCCGCGAAGGGATTTTCCAGAACGGATGTAATAAAATCGGCGGCGAAAGCGGAAGCTTTTTCCGACCATCCAACCGCTCGATCAATTTTAAAGGCATATGGTAAGAAAATCGATAAAAACACGGTACAGGAATACAAAGAACTGGTAGGGCGCGGAGTCAAGGCTGTCATAGAAGAAAAGACAATCCTTGCCGGTAATTATTTATTAATGACGGAAAATAATATAAACTGTACCGAGGAGATGGAAAACGGCTCTAAAGTATATGTTGCTCAAAATGGCAAATACATGGGTTGCATTATTATTTCCGACACAATGAAGCGGGATTCTAAAATTGCGATAACAAATCTGCGTAAACAGGGCATCCGCAAGCTGGTAATGCTGACCGGCGATAATCGGCGGACAGGGGAAGCAATAGCGGAAGAGCTGGGGCTGGACGATTGTCGCGCAGAATTACTGCCCGATCAGAAAGTTGAGGAAGTAGAGAGACTAATATCCGCAAATCGCGGCAAGCGTGACAAAATAGCGTTCGTGGGCGACGGTATAAACGACGCGCCGGTTTTGGCAAGAGCGGATGTTGGCGTGGCAATGGGAGCGTTCGGATCGGACGCGGCTATAGAGGCCGCCGATGTTGTTCTTATGACCGATGAACCATCGAAACTGGTTGAGGCTATTCGGATTGCGCGAGCAACAAAAAAAATCGTCTGGCAGAACATTATATTCGCGCTGGGGGTAAAAGGGATCTTCTTATGTCTGGGCGCGATTGGTATCTTTACTATGTGGGAAGCTGTGT
>JAISRJ010000044.1 GCA_031273705.1 Clostridiales bacterium | reverse complement strand
TCACAGCTTCCGAATGACGGCAAATCCAACAGAAATTCGATACGCTTCCTAAAAATAACATCCGCAAGGTTACGGATAATAATTATATGCGCACTACATTTGCAGCCTGGGGACCTTTAGCGCCTTGCACTACATCGAATTGAACTTCTGCACCTTCATCCAATGTTTTAAAACCATCGGAGTTGATAGCGGAGAAATGTACGAATACGTCATCCTCGCCCTGAATAGAGATAAAGCCATAGCCTTTCTCCGCGTTGAACCACTTTACCGTGCCTGTCTTCATTGAAACCTCCTGAAAAAATAAAAGAATTGCAGATGACGCTAAAACGTCCCTTGCATTACGCGATACAGATTAACACATTTTTTTATTATTGTCAACAAGTCTGGACAAAAAAAATATACTATTTTACAAAATATATTTTATCCGTGATAAGTCCTAGCTTTTGAGCGTTCTTCGTATTTTTTTTGGGCTTTATCGGTATACATAGCCATGTCGGCTTGTTTTAAAGATTCTGTCAGCGATACGCCCATATTGTCACGAATGGAGTAACCGATGGAAAGATCAATGTTTCCGAAGGGATTTTCATGGTATCCCTCGTTACTCTCACGCACCTTTGTAATGTATGATTCCACACACTGCTTGGTGCAATTGGGAATAATTACCGCAAATTCGTCGCCGCCGATTCGACACACATCCGACTGATCCGGCGCGGACTCTTTCAAATGCTCCGCCGAAACAATCAGCATTCTATCCCCATAGGCGTGACCAAATGTATCGTTTACGGTTTTAAGATTGTTTAAATCGGCGGATAGTATGCAAAGAGGCAAATATTTTTCTTCGTCCAATTCTGCAAGCCGCGTTTCAAAATAGCGTCGATTTAAAATGCCCGTCAGTTGATCATAATTTACCAGCTTATAAAGCTGCTCTATAAGATCATGTTGAATCGTCACGTCACGTAATTCATAAAAATCGCCTATGTGTTTACCGCTCCGATCAGTAACCGGGCTTTTTAGAATGTCAAACCACTTTCTGCCGTCGTCGTCTATTACAATCAGGGATACGCCTTTTTCTTCGGTCATAACCCCGCTGCGCTCTTGTAACCACGTTTGCAGTAAATCGTCAAATTGCATTCCTTCACAACTTTTACATATCAAAGAAAAGGCTTCACGCGCCTTTGAATTAATGTATAAAATCTTTCCGTTTAGTTCAACGACCAATACAATGCTGGAAATCATTTCAAAAACCTCAGACGCGGCTACAAACGCCAAATCCGAAGCGCGAAAATGCAGGTAAGTGTAATACATTATCCAGCACAATATCAAGATACCAATTATTCCAAAACCCTCGTAATCACTAATAATCCCCAGCAAATCCAAAATAAAAAGCGCACAAATGCCCGTAATAAATAACAGTGATTGCCATTTGTAAATTACGGATGATAATCTGTAATGCTGATAAAACATGGCGGCGGCCAGCGCTAGGCATATATAGCCGTAAACCGCGCTGATGTAAAACCATATCCCTTTTATTATAGACAATTCTTTAAAAGGATAAAACCTTAATATTTCAAAATGCGCGATAAAAATTCCATGCTTTAATAAACAAAGAATAAGGGTTATGAAAGGGATAATCAAAAGAAAGGCCTTGATGTTAGATTTTATGGGGAAAAACGGATTCGTAAATCGTAAAGCAAAAATCAGTAGCAACACCATTGTAAAAGATTTTGCGCAGAGTGATAGAAGATACCCAATAAACGCTTGGTCCGCGTCTGTCTCAAAAATGAAAAGAAGATAGGAGAGCACCCATAGAAAAGCCGACACATAAAAGAGCGTCAAAGGGCGCACTCCCGGCAAAGTATGGATTTTGCGGAGCAAACTGGATGAAATCGCAAAAAACGATGTTGCGATAACGCAGATGAAGAATATATACCACCAATAGTTCAACGCGATCACCGCCGCAATTTTGTAAGATCGTCAATCGTCGTGATCTTAATATTGGCATAAGAACCATTAATTATCCTGCATCTCCCGCCCAACATCTCGACCATGGAAAGATCGTCTGTAACTATTGCGTTTGTCGCCAAGCCTCGCTCGTAAGCGTCCATTATTATATTAAACAGAAAACTTTGCGGCGTCATTATCTGGCGAAGCTTTTCCCGTACCGGGGTTTCTATAACAAATCCCTCATCGTCGCAAATTTTGATTGTGTCCTTAACCGGCACGCCAACCGCGCAGGCACCGTATTTTTTCGCTCCGTCTACAGAGGCGTCAATTTCCTCATGAGAAACGAAAGGTCTGGCTCCGTCGTGAATTAAAACTATCTGGGCGCCGTCGGATTGTTTTAGCGCGTTATATACCGTATGGGAACGGGTCGTCCCTCCTGTGATTATTTTTGAAACCTTGGTAAATCCATACCGGTTGATAATTTTTTGGGAAAAGGACTCAAAACCCGGCGGTGATGTAAGGATTATTTCATTAATAAGCGGATGATTTTCAAATTTTTCTAATGTATAAGCAATAATGGGCTTGCCGTCTATTTCATAATACTGTTTGGGAAGATCCCCGGGAAGGTTTTTGCCGAAGCGGGTGCCTCGCCCCCCCGCGGCTATGATTGCGGTTGTATTTATACGATCACCTCCGTCTATAATTTCAGTATGCATGAACATTCACTAAAAATCAAGCGCTTGCCGATGAGATAATCGCGAGTCGGCTATTGTTTCGCGGCTATTGTTTCGCGGCGACTGTTTCGCGGCGACTGTTTCGCGGCGACTGTTTCGCGGCGACTGTTTCGCGGCGATCTTGACATTTTGTTAAAGTTATGGCATTATTAATTGTTATATTGACTACACTCGCAAGCGAGAGCATTCGCAATCCATACGGTCTTTTTAGCACAATGCCACATCAGACGGATACTTGCGGATATGCGGGTACGCCGCGGCCATCTTATTTTTCTTTCTCTAAAAAACCCAGTATCTTATTGGCAAACGCTTACGATCGCGAGTATAGTAATTTTTTATTTTAAAAGGGAGCGATAGTATTGAAAAGAGAATTGAAACGTGTATTGGCGTTAGGCACAGCATTTATACTGTGTATAGCGCTATCTTCCGGGTGTTCGGGCGGCGGAGCAAATCCTGCCGATGACGCGGCCACAGCCGCGCCTGACTCGAGTGCCGATACCCCTGCTACGGACGCCCCTGATTCGGGCGACGATGCCCAGGCCACGGCGGAAAGCAATGGTAACGCCGCAGCCTTAGGCACTTTCAAAATTGGAGGAACAGGCCCTCTGACCGGCGGAGCCGCCATTTACGGTAACGCCGCAAAGAATGGCGCTACAATCGCCGTCGAAGAGATAAACGCCCTCGGAGGCTTGCAATTTGAGCTTAATTATCAAGACGACGAGCACGACGCCGAGAAGGCGGTAAACGCCTATAACGCGCTTCGTGATTGGGGAATGCAACTCTTCCTAGGTTCGGTCACATCCACACCGGGTGTCGCGACGTCCGCCGAAAGTAATTCTGACCGTATATTCTTCCTTACCCCATCGGCTTCTTCCACAGAGGTACTCGGCGGCGTAGCGGATCCTATCACAGGACTGGTAAACACACCGCGTAAGGACAATGTATTCCAAATGTGCTTCATGGATCCCAACCAAGGTTTGGCGTCCGCGCAATATATTGCTGACAATGGGCTTGCCGGTAAAGTAGCGGTTATATATAAAAATGACGATGTATATTCCATGGGCATATATGACAGCTTTAAATTAAGGGCACAAGAACTGGGACTTGAGATCGTATCCTCCACTACATTTACGGAATCCAGCCAAAATGATTTTAACGTTCAATTAACCGAAGCCAAAAACGCGGGCGCGGATTTGATTTTCCTGCCCATATACTATACTCCGGCATCTTTGATTTTATCTCAAGCGAAGTCCATTGATTACGCTCCGAAATTCTTTGGGGTAGATGGTATGGATGGAATACTTACAATGGATGGCTTTGACGCTTCACTCGCCGAAGGCGTTATGCTTTTAACTCCCTTTAACGCGGACGCCACGGACGAACTGACTTCAAACTTTGTCGCCAAATTTCAAGAGCAATTCGGAGAAATTCCCAATCAATTTGCAGCCGACGGTTATGACTGCGTATACGCGTATTACAGCGCGATTCAAGAAGCCGGTATTACCGCGGACGCCGGTGCCGAAGAGATTTGTGAAGCTCTGATTGCGCATTTCGCAAGCGGATTCAGCTTTAACGGAGTTACCGGCAGTAACATGACATGGGACGCCACTGGCGCGGTCTCGAAAACTCCAAAGGGCATGGTTATCGAAAACGGCTCATATAAAGGCATGGATTAAGGTGGCAAGTCGCGCGGGATTTCGCGTTTTGGCAAACCGGGCTAAATTGGCGACTCCACAAGGACATTTCAGGTGACGCTATGACTTTTCTCTCTTATTTAATTAACGGTATCAGCCTTGGTAGTATTTACGCGATAATTGCCTTGGGGTATACTATGGTCTACGGTATCGCGAAGATGCTTAACTTCGCCCATGGAGACGTTATCATGGTAGGGGCCTATGTGTGTTTTCTCACCATGTCTAGCCTTGGTCTGCATCCGGGTCTGGGTATTTTATTCGCGGTTTTGGTCTGTACCGCCCTTGGGGTTGTGATCGAGGCTTTCGCCTATCGGCCTCTAAGGCAGGCGACATCCCTCGCGGTACTGATAACCGCTATAGGGGTTAGTTATTTG
>JAISRJ010000021.1 GCA_031273705.1 Clostridiales bacterium | reverse complement strand
CGCAAGGGCTTTATTACAAAATTGACTATCCGCCCGGGTACAAAGATTTCCTTAATAATTTGTGATGAGTCAAATCGATCGCCCAAAGCCTGTTTCGCAATGGATACGGCGGTTTCTTTCTCCGCGTCGGCGGGAATTTCTATCGAGTCACGCAGTTTGCCGTTTATCTGAACCGCGATTTTGACAGTATCCTCCTTTAGTTTATCCTCATCAAAAGAAGGCCACTGTTGGTCAAATACAGAATAGCTATGACCGGTTCGCTCCCAAAGCTCCTCAGAAAAGTGCGGGGCGAAAGGTGCCAGCATAATGATAAATTTATCAAGGGTTTCTCTATCCAGACCCGATGTTTTCGCCAAATCCGTAAGCTTGTTACTATATTCCATAAAACCGCTGATCACGGTATTCAAAGACCAGTTCTCCAGACGGGTTGTAATCTGATAAATCATTTTATGCCGAGTTTGCTCGACTGCGTGTGAGGGTTTTGCGTTTTTAGGATAATGTCCGTTTACTAAACTCCAAATTCTATTCAAAAAGCGCGAAACGCCCTCTATCGATCGTTCATCCCATTCGCTGTCCAGTTCAGGGGGTCCGACAAACAATTCATACATGCGCAAAGAATCGCAACCATAGCGTCGAACAATATCGTCGGGAGAAACATAGTTCTTGCCAGATTTATCCATTTTGTGCCCATCTTTTGTGATCATACCTTGATTAAACAATTTCTTGAATGGCTCCGTAAACTCTACCGCTCCGATATCATACAGGAACTTTGTATAAAACCGAGCGTATAATAAGTGCAAAACCGCGTGCTCTACGCCGCCCACATAATAATCTACGGGTAGCCATGATTGTAAGGCTTCCTTACTTGCGAGTTCTTGCGCGTTATGTGGATCAGCGTAGCGCAAGAAGTACCAACTGGAGCCGGCCCATTGAGGCATTGTGTTAGTTTCGCGCTTCGCGGATCCGCCGCAGGACGGACATGTGGTATTTACCCAGCTTTCTATATTAGCCAGTGGTGAAGCGCCAGTATCCGTAGGTTGATACGAAGACACATCGGGTAGAACGACGGGCAGATCTTCTTCCGGAACCGCGACCGCGCCGCATTTTTCACAGTGGATAACCGGTATTGGCTCACCCCAATAGCGCTGACGAGAGAATACCCAGTCGCGCAGCTTGTAATTAACAGTCCTTTGACCTATTCCGTTCCGCTGCAGATAGTTCGCGATAACTTCTTTAGCGTCGGAGGAAGTAATGCCGTCAAACTGTTGTGAATTAACCATTACGCCTTCTCCGACATAGGCTTCTTTCAATTCCGAAGTTTGCCCGTCTTTGCTGATAACTTCGACAATCGGCAATTTGAATTTCTTGGCGAATTCAAAATCGCGCTCGTCGTGAGCGGGAACGCACATAATAGCGCCGGTACCATAATCCGCCAAAACGTAATCGGAAATCCAAATTTGAATTTGAGCGTTATTCAGTGGATTTATGCCATACGAGCCGGAGAAAACGCCTGTTTTGTTCTTATCCGCCATGCGGTCTACCGAAGAACGCGCGGCGGCTTGTCGGCAATATTCTTCCATCTCGACTTTGCGCTCAACAGTCGTTATTTTGCTGACCAGGGGATGTTCGGGAGACAACACCATGAAAGTAGCCCCAAACAAGGTATCCGGACGTGTAGTAAAAACTTTTATGGTTTCGGTCGAACCACTGATAGTAAAATCTATTTCAGCGCCATAGCTCTTGCCTATCCAATCACTTTGCATTTTTATAACTTTATCCGGCCAATCCAGGGTTTGCAGATCTTCCAGCAGTCGATCGGCGTAGGCAGTAATCTTCAACATCCATTGACGGGTCAATTTTTTGGTAACCGGAGTCTTGCAGCGCTCGCATACGCCGTCATGGGCTTCTTCATTCGCGAGAACCGCTTTGCAGCGCGGACACCAGTTAAGCGGCATCTCTTTTTCATACGCCAGCCCCGCGTTAAACATTTTTACAAAGATCCACTGCGTCCATCGATAGTATTCCGGATCGACGGTGTTTATTTCACGACTCCAATCATACGCGGCGCTAATCTCTTTCAATTGGCGGCGGAAATTGTCCACATTGTTTTTTACGCCGATTGCGGGATGAATCCCCATTTTAATCGCGTAATTTTCGGCGGGCAATCCAAAGGCGTCCCAACCCATTGGGTGTAGAACATGATAGCCGCTAAGAATTTTATACCGGCTTAAAACATCACTAAGCACATAGCCACGCCAATGCCCTACATGCAGCCCGGAACCTGAAGGATAGGGAAACATATCCAGACAATAAAACTTAGGACGCGAACTGTCTTTATTTATCGGCTTATCTTCCCAAACCTTACGCCACTTAGATTCAATCTTGGAAAAATCATATTTTTCCATACGTTCACCTTTTTTCTATTAGAGACATATTATCCTTTTACCGCATTTTACAACAAGTTGTCATGTCTTGCAAGAAAAAAACGGCAGGAATAATAAATTCCTACCGGGTCGTTCTATATATTTTAGTTATCTGGAGGCTCTTCTGCGCTTGCGATTCTTAAACGTAATATACAAACCTACAACAGCAATCAACTGGACGACGACAATCGCTATAAAGAGAGTGACATTTTCTCTTGTTTCAGGGTTACTCTTGTCTTTGTCAGACAAACCGCCAAGACCAAACGGAGTATCATCACTTTCAATATCAACTGTATCGCTGTCGTCATTAGAGGCGTTTCCACCTAACGGAGGAGCTGTGTCGTAGTCATTGGAAGAATCATCAAATGCGTAGGCCATGCCGCCCATGCCGCCTTCATTATCATTGTCGGTGCCGCTTGAAAGCGGTGGATATGTCGCTCCGGCTGTCGGGTATGGCGTAGCATTGTTAGGTTCTGTCGTATTCGTATTATTATTGCCCGGTTTAGGCGTTACTACAGGTGAACCGTACTGCTGCATTGTAAATGTAAGTCTTGGATAAGTCGATCGATTTTTATTTGATCCATCAAAACCGATTACCATCTTCTTGCCGCTTATATCGTTATTATAATGACCATTGGTATTTATAATATTCTCTATAGTTTTTATTAGGGAAGAATTGTTCGCATTAACATAACTGACATTATATCCGGCGTTAATTTGATTTTCCGTAAGTTTTGCCGACATGCTGATCGGTTCTGAAATATTGCCTTCATTTGTCGAGTAAACATAGTAACGGATACTCTCGAATGCACTGTCGGTTAAATCAAGGATCTTATTTACACCGTTAATATCGATTGTAAACAATCTATTAGTCTTGCTTAGATTTGCCGCGTCTGTTAATTCGACTTCAATATCGATACTGGAGGCGAATATGCCGGAATCTCCAGGAAATGTTTGACTTACGCTGTCATCTGTCGAAGCCGATATATAATCGATCTTGGAAGAATCGTGCAACGGAATCTCACCGACTAACTCTGGGGTTATCTTGATCTGATATCTCATAGTCGCCGGGGTTTCGGAAGGCACTTCACCTATCTCCCACGTAATCGTTTTACCGCTTACCGTAGGTTGTTTGCCCGTCATATAATCGGATACGGGGGTGCCTACCAATTCAACCATACTATGTAAAACTTCCGTTACAACCGCATTTGAACCGGCTGACATCAAAGTGCCCGCTACCGACTTGTAAATCGCGTTTAAGTCTTCTACCGCCGGGTCTATTTCAAAGTAATGTTTCGAGCTGGACGCCACCGCTCGTAATGTCTTGTGAGCGTAAACCTCCTCGAAATCATTGCTGGAATCCTCATCCGCTTCCTGTGGCAATCCCAGTCCGACTGTATATATGAGCCAATCGGGGTTAGCGGTTTTAATTTCAGTTGCCAAACCTATCGTGGCGTTGCTGATCTTTTTAGCCAAAGTAATATCCAAAGCAAGGATGTTACTAAGTATACGATTATTAGCGACAGAGTTGCCATATTCTAAGTTAAAGAAGTAATCGTCAGGAAAACTCTTAAAATCTGTAGCCATGCTGGATACGGGCATCGGTCCATTTTTTGTGTATCCAATATAGTTTTCTAGACTAGTGTCGCTTTCGGTATTACGCTTGGGAGCAAATAATATATTTTGCGCTCCGTCACCCAGTAATATAATAATTTTCTTAGAATCGGTTCTGGTGCTTTCCAGTAATGAGCGGGCTATCATTAAACCTGAAGGGGCATTTGTATTGCCGCCGCCCTCTTCTTTATAGTCAGTATTTAAAGCGTTGATAGCATTAGTTATTTCAGAAGCGGAGTTGGAAAAGTCACTAACTGTTCGACCGAATGTATGGAAAGAAACGATCGCTATTTTATTATTCCGTTTGATGCCTTCTTCATTTAGAATTATGTCCGTAAAGACATTGCCGGCATCTTTTGAGTGCTGTAACCGGGTTTTGCCGTTGGCGGTTTTGTCCATACTCTTGGAAACATCGTAAAGGAGTACGACATCAAGTGGCTGTGAACCGCTGTCTAGAATAGCTTTGCCCTGTACGTCAATTTGTATGGTGGCTGTCGCCGTCGTCTCATCAAAATCTACAACGCGTTTGTCTATACCTACACTACCGGCAGCCGCGTCAACGTTGTTGTTAAAACCGCTGATAATATCGCCATTGTTGTTTCTTGATTGCAGATCCGGTTCTGTCTTAAGTGTTGTTTTACTTTGACTCGCTAATTCTAATATCCCACCCAATGTCGTGGAGTCCGCAAATACTTGTAAAGAACTTCCAAGGATCATAACACATATCAGCGACATTGCAAGTAGGGTTTTTACAGATGAAACTCGCTTATTAATCACTAACTACCTCCTTATTTTACATATTTGGATTAATAATCCATAATATTGCATAAAAACTAAAGTATTATCATCCTCCTATCGTGAAAAGTCATTCCTGACACAAATGATTATAGCACAATCAAAAATATATTCAATATAATTTAAACATAATTACACTAATGTCATTTAACTAACATGGAATTGCCTATCACGAAAGATGATCATGTCGGCCAATGATACCAAACTTTGTTACAATAGGTATAATTTATCTAATCGATATCCGGATAATATACAATATTTGGTGTGAAATATAAAATGGGGTTGCTTCGGTATAGTCGAAGTAACCCCATTCTTACTTAGTTACAAATTAATTGTCGTGATTAAACTCTGCGAACCGGATATCTGCGAGCTACCGCAAGACGATCATATTCCGTTCTTTCGGAGACGGCGTCGTAGTAATAATACACGTCGTCAAGACTGCGAATAAACAATCTAGCGCCAACACTGGCGGTTAATTCCAGTGTAATGCTTTGATCAGAAATCAGAACAAGATCTACAATGTCTCCATAAACGAGATGCGTCATTGCTTGCCCGGACAGTGTTATATATCCACCGGCGGCGATAAGTCCTTGAACCGCTGTCGAATATTGAATAGCGCCGTTTACACGGAAAGCCAATATTAGGTTAGCGGATACAGAAGCCATATTGTGAACCGAGACATAATAGTCTATCATATAATTGCTTTCCATTTCAACGCGGAGCGAGTTTGCATGGCCGACGTCAACCGAACTATAAACGGTAAATTCGGATAACACAACCTGGTATTCCGTACCGGCGGTGAGATTAAAAGCATACGGACCTATTTGATTCTTACCTGCGTAGGCGTGCTCAAGATAGACTAAAGATGATGATCCCGGAGGACCTTGTGGACCTTGTGGGCCTTGTGGACCCGCCGGACCTGCCGGACCTGCCGGACCTGTGGGGCCTGTGGGGCCTTGAGCACCGTTAGCGCCGTTGGCGCCGGCTGGGCCGACCGGACCCGCCGGACCCGCTGGACCTGTTGCGCCGTTAGCGCCATTGGCACCGGC
>JAISRJ010000014.1 GCA_031273705.1 Clostridiales bacterium | reverse complement strand
GCTTATGTCGCTCATAACCTGAGTCATCTTTTGCACCGCGTCGGACTGCTCCGAAGCGCCGGCCGCAATAGCTTCCGAACTGTCGGCGATTTGTCTCGCTCCACTGGAAGCCTTTATGGAAGCTTCATCCAATTGAAGCATTATATCATTAAATTTGTTAAGTATCTGCGTTACCGAGCGCTTTATAATTGAAAATTCTCCGACATATTCCCGGCTTATCTCCAAATCCAGATTACCTTTCGACAGTTTTGTAAGAATATCACTTATTTCCTTAATATAACTTGAAATATTGTCCGCCATACCGTTCATAGAGCTTTTAATTAATTTAAAACTACCTTTGTACTCTCCTTTTACACGAATACTAAAATCACCCGACGACATTATTGTAAGCGCTTCTGAAGTTTCTTCTATCGGTTGAGTAACTCGGTTAAGTAAACTGTTTAAATTATCCAAAACCTCTTTCCAGCCAAATGAATATATTGAGGTATCTATTCTATTATCCAAAATACCCTGAGAAGCGTCCAGCGCCAGTTTCGCGATTTCATCCCTTATATTTTTAAGCGCGTCCCGGATATTGTCAACCAGTTTTTTATACTCTGCCTTTGCCTTTGGGAAAGAACGAATTTGAGTGTTAAAATTGCCGAAAGCCAGATCTTTAATATAATCCAGCACCGTTTGAATATCGTTTTGATAATCTTTTACCATATCGTTTACGCCCCCGGCTACGACACGGTAAGCGCCTTTGTAATTTTCCGCGTCCATAAAAACATCAATATTACCGTTCCTGTGCTCCTCGGTCATATAACGCATGTCATTAATCAGATTTTCCAGGGTAGAAGTGACCTTTTGAAGATTAAGAGCCAGTATATCGAATTCATCTTTATAGAATTTATCTTTATTCTGAAAATCCCAATTGGTATTAAACGCGCCCGACGCAATATCATTGGTAGAACGCGTAAGCTTTTTCATGGAAGAGCGTACAAAACGAACCAGCCATGCAGAGATTCCACCCAAAATGAACACCGATACGCCGAAAATACAAATAAATAATACTGATACGTATTGGCTTTCCCTGGTTTGAAGTGATTTTTGCCGCGATACATAATCTTCGCATATTTCAGCCAAAACTCCAAATAGAGCGTCTGTTTCCTCCGTAGGCAAATCTATATATTGATCATAATATAGCATCGCTTCGGACGGATTTGTAAGCAGCAGATTATAGTATTCGTCAACGGGCGGTCTTATATTGTTAAAAACAGCTTCAAGCCGTTCAATAGCCCGGAATTCTTTGCTCCCCGTGTTTCCTTCTTCAACAAATAATTGCTTGTACGCTATAATGTTCTCCAATATTTTGTCATGAGCGGCGACAGTTCCATAATAGGTATCCTCTATCCGCTTCTTATCGTTGGTGGAGGACGCGTCCTTTGAAAAATAAAAGAAATCGGAATATTGAAAGGCAATTTGTTCCAGATAATACATAGGTAAAAAAGCTTCATCCAGCGCCTTATTGCCTTTGCCCGCCAAATCAGACACAGCCCATACGCCAATAGAGCCTACCAGCAATACAATTAGCATTGCAAGAATGAAATTGCCCCATAGCTTCTCCACCAGATTCATATTTCTTAACATAATGCCTGTAACTCCTCCCGAAAAGAAAATCCGCTTACCAATATGTAGTTTTTCTTATCAACGGGGCAGTCATTCATGAAATATGTTTTTTTTTAACAGTATACGTGCATTTCTCTGAAGAATATCCAAACCTTTCCAGCCGATACAAGTATGTTTTAGAGTAACCGCGAACTCTAGTTCACTCATATTCAGAATAGTGTAAAGATCAATTTCCGTGCTTTTCAACGCGGACAAATCCCCGGTCAAATCATTGCGCCTATTCATCACTTTAGCGTTATAAGGACATACATTTTGACATATATCGCAACCGAATATAGACCGCCCCATAGCCTTTTTTTGAAATTCGGTTAATTCGCCCGGCTTTTGAGTTATATAAGAAACACATCTTTCATAGTCTATCGCAAACCCGCCCTTAGCAATTGCCTGACCCGGGCAAGCTTTTATGCACAAATCGCAATCCCCGCAGGTTTTTGCAACTTGTCTCGGCGGGGCATTAGTCTCCCCAAGCTCCAAATTCGTAATCAGCAATCCGATATTAAAAAAAGAGCCTTGAGCCTGGGAAATAAGCATACAATTTTTCCCCACAAACCCAAGACCCGCTTTTACCGCCCACGAGCGTTCCACTAATCCTCCGGAATCGACTTTAATAGTAAAATGAAATTCCGGAGTTGTTAGCTCTTGCGCTAATTCACTCAAAATTCTCTTTAGCGTGGAATGATAGTCCCCGCCCAGCGCCATACGGGTTATAAGCCCGTAAGGCCGGTCGCCTTTGACCGACCTTACGTGAGAATCCCGCGCATATGGCAGTCCGATAACTACTATACTTTTCGCGTCGGACAAATGAGCTGTTGGATCCAGTCGTTTGCGAGGATTTTTACTGACAAACGGCGTGGATAAAATCCGCTCCAATCCCTTAATCGAACCGTCGCCGCAAACTCCATCCGCGTCGCAGATTCCATTCAGATCGCAGACCCCATAAAGTAAATCCCGATCCTCCGCGAATTGTCTTATCTTCTCTAATATATACATATCACAATCTATTCCTCGACAGCTTTATGATGGTATTCTTTTAGCTTCTTCATTACTTTACCATGAACAGTGTCCGAAGGATATTTGCCCTTCTCATTTTTAGAACCGCTTTCCACCCCGGTCAAAAGCGTAATCCCTTCATCCACATGCTCGATTGCGTAAATATGAAACTGTCCGGATTTTACAGCCTGAATAACCTCATCCTTTAACATCAGGTCTTTAATATTCTGCATAGGAATAATCACGCCTTGCCGCCCATTCAACCCGCGTTTGCGACACAATTCAAAAAAGCCCTCAACTTTATAAGTCACTCCGCCGATAGGTTGAATCTCTCCTCGCTGATTCATAGAACCCGTAACCGCCATATCCTGAAATATCGGCAGCCCCGACAAGCTGGAAAGTACAGAATACAGCTCGGCGCTGGAAGCGCTGTCTCCGTCGATTCCATTGTAATTCTGCTCAAAACATATCCGGCAAGACAGTGAAAGAGGTACGTCCTGCGCATAAGTCTGACCCAGATAGCCTATTAAAACCTGTACGCCTTTCTCATGGATATTCCCGGACATTTCGGCCTCTTTTTCAATATTCACAATACCTGCCTTGCCCACGTAAGTTGTAGCTGTAATCCTAATCGGCTGAGCGAAAACATAATCCCCGGTGTCCAGTACGGCAAGCCCGTTAAGCTGGCCTACCTTTCGACCTGTCGTGTCTATTAGAATCTGTCCGTCGTCGATCATATCACACAGTTTTTCTTCATACATATTCAAACGGAAAGCCTGATGATCGATTGCTTTCTGCACATGCTTCACCAACACTTGCGTCGCGTTCTCCATCCGCGCCCAAGCCGCGGACTCAGCTAATATTTCTATTATTCGATTAAATCTCGCGCTCATGCGGTCCTGACGCTCCGCTATACGGGCGCAAAGTTCAATTATCCTCGCGCAAGCCGCCGCGTGAAACTCCAGAGTTTTCTCATTAACCACAAAATTTTTAATAAACCTGCATACCAGAGCGACGTTATCATTGTTCAATTTCATTTCATAATCAAAATCCGCTCTAATCTTGAACAGCTTTTGAAAATCTTCGTCATATTCATACAACATCTCATAAATATAATCCGAACCGACAAGTATTATCTTAATATCCACAGCCAACGGCTGCGGTTTAATACCGGATACAGCAACACCCGTTGTATACTCGCGCATTGGCTCGGTCACTATCTCGCCGGTTATCAAAACACGGCGCAATGTTTCCCAAGAATGATAGTTCGCCAGCAAATCACGCGATTGCAGAATCAAATAACCGCCGTTTGCCTTATGCAGTAAACCGGGCTTTATTTTCATAAAATCCGTAGAGAAATTGCCATATTCATTGTCGTATTCAATCTCTCCGATCAGATTCGCGTAAGTCGGGTTAAAATCCACTACGACCGGCGCGCCCTTTGTTTCGGAGTTATCCGCTATCAAATTGATCTTATATTTACTGAATACATCTTCGGGAGATTTTTTACTATACCACGGCAGATAATTTTGCAACGCTTCTTCTTCTTCAGATTCATCCTCAACAAAATCCGCCAGATGATCTAGAATATCCTCTTTGACAGCCTGCAAATAATTTATTACCATCGGGTATTCACGATATTCGTCCATAATAGCGTTTACATGCCGACCGACCGCAAAAAGACCTATAGAATATTCCATTTCCTCTACATCTTTGCGCGTTTGGCGTTCAAAATCGCGAATCAACCGCATTGCGTCCGCCGCTTTGTGTTGAATAGTATCCGAATCCGCCGAAATTTCATCTTTCTGCTCTTGCGAAAGAGCGTCATATTGCTCTTCGTTAATGACCTCTCCATTTACTATAGGCATGAAATAGATTCCGCTATTAGTATTCTTTACGCCAAAGTTTTGCTCATGCGCTTCCTCAGTGATAATTTTGATTATATCGTCTCGCTTTTCCTGATAAACACGCACTATTTCAGATTTTTGCGTCTCAAACTCTTTATGAGAATATAGTGCCGGCAGTTCATTCTGCAATCTATTTATAAGTTCATCCATCTGCTCTCTCAAGGTTTTGCCGCAACCGGCGGGCAATTCCAAAATCTTGGGGCATTTGGGATTCTCAAAATTGTATACATAGCAAATATCCGGCGGTGTGCTCTCATTTTCCGCCTGCTTTTTTGCGTATTTAGCGGCGAACGTGGAACGACCCGTCCCCGGAAGACCGCAAACATAAACGTTGTATCCCTTAGTCTTTACACTTAGTCCAAAACGCAGAGCTTCCACACCGCGTTTTTGACCGATAACGCCATCCAGTGCGCCCAGTTCGGCTGTTGTTTCAAAGCCCAATGATTCGGGAGATATTTTATTGTTAAGTTCTGTATAATTCAGAATTTTGGTCATTTGACACCTCAAAATGGTCAAAAATACATCCACATAATAATCGCGTCTTCAGAATTCTCATAATACCTGCCGCGAAGCCCCTCCGGCTTAAAACCGAATGAGTGATACAGGCGCTGCGCCGCTAAATTAGAGATTCTGACTTCCAGCGTAAGACCTATCATTTCTCGTTCACGGGCACAATCTATCAAGCGTCTTACAAGCAAAGACCCTATCCCGCGACGGCGTTCATTTCCTCGTACCGCAATATTTACAATGTGCCCTTCGTTTACAATATGCCACATACCGGCGTAGCCTACAACTTCGCTTTGCTTACAAGCGATAAAATACACCGCCATATCGTTATTCAGTTCTTTTTCAAATTCTCGGCGGCTCCAGGGGATTGGAAAAGTAGCGGTTTCTATAGAATAAACCTGTTCGATGTGTTCCGATTTCATAGGGAAAATTTCTGTCATAACTCGCGTTCTCTCTCGGCTTGCGGCTTACGCAAGTAAAATGGAGAAAATTCATGGCTGTGTACAGTCTTGCCCTGTCTTGCCAGCTTTATGCCCATTGCGGCGACAGAGGAAGATTTTTGCAGCAGCAGATGTCCGGGAGCAAACGAGGCGTTTATCCCAGATTCTATAATTACCCTCTGATATTCCGCAACGCCGTCGCCCAGAAAAATAATCGGTCGTGTGTATTTGACAAGCGCGTTTATTGTTTCATGTATATCTTCGGCGCGATAGTCTGACAGACGAACTAAACCATACGCTTTATTAACGGTCCGCCATTCATAAAACGCCGTGTACACTTGACTGCGCCTGGCGTCCAAAATTGGCGCGATTATAGCGTGATTATCAAAAATATTATATGCCAGCGCGTCGAGTGTAGAAACTGGTACTATTTTTAAATCCGCGGCAAAGGCTAAAGATTTTGCGGTGGCAGCCCCTATTCTTAGTCCGGTGAACGACCCCGGCCCCTCGGAACATGCCACAAAATCAACATCTTCCATAGTTTTGCCTGTGGAGTTAAACAGCGCTTCAACCATTGGCATAAGCTTAACAGAGTGGTTCATACGGGTTTGGACACAAAACTCTCCGATGATTCTAATTCCCCGCTCGATCGGCGTCCCGACCGGTATCCCGGTATCTTCCGCCAAAGACGCCCCCGCTATGTGTCCGGCGGTTTCTATTGAAAGTACTATCATGCTTCACCGTTTCCCTGTTTTCGATAACCTGCTATAATGTAATGATCCTGTAAGCCTCTGAAATAGTAAGATCCTTTTTTATATGTATCCAATGGGCGGTCTCCGGAATTAATGCCTTAATTATCTCCGCCCACTCTATCAAGCAGACTCCGTCCCCGAAAATATACTCCTCAAAGCCAATGTCCTTCATTTCATCCGAGCTGCGGATTCGGTACACATCAAAATGGTACAGAGGAAACTTTTGCATTGGTTTATCATATATATTAAGAATCGTAAATGTCGGGCTGACGATTTGCGACCCCACATTCAGCCCCTGTCCAAACCCCTGCGCAAAAACCGTCTTGCCGCAGCCAAGCTCTCCTGTCAAACAAAAAATATCGCCCGGCTTAGCTTTTTGCGCAAGCCCGCAGGCTAAGTCAAACGTCTCGGCGGCGGAATAACTTTTTACAATCATCAGATTTTCTCCTACTCCTATCTCAATCCCGCACATTATAGATCAATATTTCGATACACGCAATATACATCTATAAAGTTCAGTGGTGGGAATAAAAAAAGTGTTACTACTCACCCCTTAAAAGCCACTGCCT
>JAISRJ010000342.1 GCA_031273705.1 Clostridiales bacterium | reverse complement strand
CGCAGATTATTGGGCGAAATTGTACCCCTGATGAAGCTTCAGCAAGACAAAGGCTTTTTTGGTAAAATTATGAAATTCCTGCGTTTTGGGGCTTGAGGAGGGTGGCGGCGTGTTGGATCTATTTAGTTTATTATGGAGGAAGAATCCTTCAAAACGTGTGGCTAAAGACCGACTTAAAATTGTGCTGGTAAATGATCGGGCAAGTTGCTCCAACCAGGTTTTAGATATGCTTAAAACGGATATAGTTAAGACAATATCTAATTATATGGAAATAAGCGTTGACGACTTGGACGTACAGATTACACAGAATTCTATGGAAGATACGCATGGAGAAAGCGTACCTATCCTGAACGCTAATATCCCGATAAAGAGCATCCGAAAATTTAGAGAGAGTATCAAACGAAGGAAAGAATGACTGTAGATTTCAAAACGGCGGGTACCCGTCGTTTTGAAAATTTCTTGTAACTGGGCGGTTTGATGACTTTGATTATTCGCAGACAATGGCAATTATTTGATCTGGCTTTATTGATACTGGTATGTGCTTTTGCTGTATTTGGAATAATAATGGTAGGAACCGCGTCATCTTTTGAATCCGTTACATTTAACAATCAGCGATTATTTTTTCTGACCGGTATTATACTGCTGATTACAGCCACGGTTATGGACTATCATTTTATTACAAAATTTTATATCTGGATATACGCTCTGGCAATACTATTGCTTATAGTCACCATGTTTATGCCTCCAGATGAGACAAAGACGCTACGCTGGATAAGGTTTGGCTCTTTTTCTATACAGCCGTCGGAATTCGCTAAATTATTTATTATAATATTCTTGGCAAAGTTTATTGACATGAAGAAGGATTCAATAAATAATATATTTAATCTGTTGTTGGTGGTTGTTTTAGTGGCTCTGCCGGCTTTTCTGATTATGAAGCAACCCGCGCTGTCCGCCTGTATGGTTATTATCTTTATAAGTGTATGCATCCTGTTTTCCGCCGGGTTACATATACGGTATATAATTGGAGCGCTGATCATATTAGTGCCTTTGCTTATGATAGTCGCCTGGGATATTCAGAACGAGGAACGCGTTATTATTAATAAAATCTTGAACAGTTATCAGATAGGGCGCATAGATACCTTCCTGAATCCTACCAGTGACAGTGATGAGTATTACCAGGTTAACGCTTCGTTGCATTCGATTGGTTCGGGGATGCTTAACGGCAAGGGTTTTGATCAAGATTCATACATTCCTGTGGCGACTAATGATTTTATTTTTTCTGTAATAGGCGAACAATTCGGGTTTATTGGGTGTTCGACGCTTTTATTGGTAATGCTTTTGATAATCGCAAAGTGTATAATAATAGCTAACCGAGCGCCCGATTTACAAGGCAAGCTTATCGCCATGGGCGTTGCGGGGATGCTTGCCTTTGAAACGATTGTTAATGTGGGTGTGGTAACGGCGATTCTGCCGAATACCGGAATGCCCTTTCCTTTTTTATCGTCGGGCGGATCGGCTATGTGGATAAACATGGCGGCTATAGGGTTGGTATTGAACGTGGGATTGTTCAAAACCAAATCGATTTTTGAGGGTTAAAGGATGATTGATTATGAATATCGCGCTGATTGCGCATGACAGTAAAAAACGCTTAATGGAAAATTTATGTATAGCGTATCGTCATATACTGGGTAAGCACTCTCTGTTTGCCACGGGCACGACGGGGCAAGTGATAGAGGATGCCGCCAATTTGCAAGTGTATAAATATTTAGCGGGTCATCTGGGCGGGGAGTATCAATTGGCGGCGCAGATAGCGCAAAATGAAATAGATATGTTGATCTTTTTAAGAGAACCCGTAATTCAAAGATATTTAGAACCCGATGTAAGCAGTATAATTCGGCTTTGCGATGTGCATAACATACCCCTTGCAACTAACCTTGCCACGGCTGAAGCGCTGCTTTTGGCTTTGGACAGAGGGGATCTGGATTGGCGAAATATAGTGAAATAGGCGACGCGTGCCCCCCGCCACAAGTCGGGGGGAAATAAACGTTTAATGTAACTTTTGGAGTGAGAGACTTGCTATTTAATTCTGTGGCTTATTTGGTGTTTTTCCCAATTGTGGTAATTTGCTATTTTATATTTCCTAAAAAATTTAGGTGGCTTTGGTTGCTGGCAGCCAGCTATTATTTTTATATGAGTTGGAACCGGAAATATGTCGGGCTTATGTTACTTTCAACTCTGATTACATATTTAAGCGGAATTCTTTTGGGTAAGGCGGAAGAAAGTGATCTGTCCGCGAATAAAAAATTAAATAAGAAACGATGGATTGTAGCCGGTAGTTTCATCGTTAATTTGGGGATATTGTTCTTCTTTAAGTATTTTAATTTTGCGAGCGAAACGCTCGATCAACTTTTCGGGGCAATGAGCATACAATGGTCAGCGCCTGTTATAAATGTGCTTCTGCCCGTGGGAATCTCATTTTATACCTTTCAGGCTTTAAGTTATACCGCGGATGTATATTATGGACGGGTTAAACCGGAATATCACTTCGGACACTACGCGCTTTTTGTTTCCTTCTTTCCTCAACTGGTCGCCGGTCCTATCGAGCGAACCACAAGGCTGCTGCCGCAGTTAAAACGGGACACGGTTTTTGACCCGAACAGGAT
>JAISRJ010000296.1 GCA_031273705.1 Clostridiales bacterium | reverse complement strand
TACCTTCAAAATCAAACTTAAATCTCACTTCTTCCAAACCTTTCTTCATAAGCGCGTGGCGCAACTTCATTTTATTCTCTGTATAAAACATCAAAAACCCGCCTCCACCCGCGCCTATCAGCTTCCCACCGATTGCACCGTTTTTTAGAGCCAGAGCGTACCATTCATCTATTTTGTTATTTGACATATTCCCGGAACGCTTCTTTTTATGCTCCCAATGCACGTTCATCAGTTGACCAAACTCAATCAAGTTGCCCGACTCCAATGCCAACTTGCTTTGTCTTCCTAAGTCTTTAACAAAGTGAAGATTTTTTGTAATTTCGTCGTCATTCACCTTACTTTTATCATCCTGTTCCTTCAATATTGAAGACGCCGACCGCGAATAACCTGTAAAAAATAAAACTAAATTGTCCTCTAAGTTGTAGAGGATTTCTTTTTGAAGATTAAGCGGAGATATCTCAATCTTTTCGTTTTGTAAAAACTCAAAAACTGTTATGCCACCAAATGCCGCAATATACTGATCTTGCTTGCCTATAGGCTCGCCAAGGCGGTCGAGTTCTATTTTGCAGGCCTGCTCCGCCAAAAACCGAGTGGATATTATCTGATTGTTGTATGTATACAACGCTTTCAACAAGGCAGTTGTAAAACTCCCTGAAGAGCCAAGCCCAGTGCCCGAAGGTATATCCGCTAGACTAGTTATTTCAAGATATCTACCGCTTACGTTAAGTTCCTTCAGACACTCCCTGATTATGGGATGTGTTACTTCATCCACACTACCAACTTTCTCAAGTCGCGAGTATTTAATTAAGAGTTCCTCCACAAAAGTTTTGTGTATAGTAAGATATACATATTTATCTATCGCGGCTGAAATTAAAAATCCACCATACTTTCTGTAGTAAGATGGTAAATCGGTTCCACCTCCGCCAAAGGTTATCCGAAATGGGCTTCGTGTAATTATCACTATACTTTTCCCCCGTAAATCTCACTTACTATATCCATTGCCTTCTTAGCGTCAAATAAGCCGCCCTCCGGCTGCCGGTTTGCTTTTATGCAATTAATGAAATACTCGAGTTCCCTTTGCCAAGACTTATCTGGAAACGGATATTCCCAAGAAGAAGTTTCGGGCGGTCCCATTTCAGGCAGCATTTTGTAATACGTCAGCTTTTCTATGCCATAGCTGCCGCCTAAACCATCTATTTGCAATTTACCGTACTTTCCGTATATCTCTAAACTAAAAGTATTTTTCCATTCGGTTGCGCTTACATGCAGCCACGCTATTTGATTAGTCGCTGTTCTTAATTGTAAAAAGCCATTATCATCCAAATCAGTGTCCCAAAAATAATTACCCGCATATCCAGATACATGAGTGAATTCCGCGTCCATAAGCCAACGCGATAAGTCTATTAAATGCACTCCTTGATCAATTAATTCTCCGCCGCCAGAGAACTCTTTATCGAATCTCCATTCCTTTTCATAACCCAATCTGCCACCATGCCCATAGCGCCCACGAATGAACATTATTTCCCCTATTTCGTTGGAAGTTATAATATCTTTCGCTTTAAGCATAGCAGGGTGGAAGCGGTGATTAAATCCAACTTTGGCAAAAACTGTAGAATGTTCTGCGACTTCCAGCGCTTGCTGCAGATCCGCGCTGTTTCTTCCAGCGGGTTTTTCCACAAGTATATGTTTATTGTTCTTTAGCGCCGCAATTGTTATTTCCGTCAAAGCATTGTTTGTCGTGGCTGCTATTACCAGATCTAGCGTGGGATCGTCTATTATATTTTCCCAATTTTCGGAAACTATACCCTGATTTTTTAAACCGCGTAACCGCTCCGCACGTTTAATATTTTTGTCCACAGCATATAACAACGTGTGATTTGAAAGAGTGTTAAGCCTTTTTTCACCTATTAAACCGCAGCCTACAATCGCTATGTTCATGCGTTGGCTTCCCCCTTGCGAGCAGTATATATCCACTTATTTTGTTCTATATATTTTACAGTTTTTATCACAGCGTCTTTTATGGAAGTATTCGAGTGCCAGCCCAAAGATTTTACTTTAGAACAATCCAAAAATATAAATGGATTGTCTCCTATCCAACCGTGTTCACCTCCGGAATATATCAATTTGGGGCTTAGATTTAGATATTCGCAAATCCATTTTATAGAATCATTTACCTCACAATATTCATCCGTTCCAAGATTATAGATATTTACTTTTTCCTTAGTATTTTGTATTACCGCAAAAATGGCTCGCAGACAATCTTGGACATACAAGTACGACTTGCGCTGTTTCCCATTTCCCAGCACGTAAAGCTCATTGGGATCTTGCATAAGCTTTTTGTAAAAATCAAAAACATGACCATGCGTGTACCTTTCTCCCAGAATAGAAACAAATCTGAAAATATACCCAGTAAAGCCATACCCCTCGCAATATGAGGAAATCATCGCTTCTCCCGCCAGCTTTGAGGAGGCGTAAAGGGATGTTTGAATTGGAAAAGGGGAATCTTCCGGTGTGGGTATTTTAGTTGCTTCGCCATACACCGAGCCAGTAGAGGAAAAGGCAATTTTGTCAATTCCATTTTTGCGCATTGCTTCCAGAACATTGAATGTAGCTATGGTGTTTTGCTCTAAATCTTTGCGCGGATGTTTCAATCCAAAACGCACATCCGCGTTAGCGGCAAAGTGAAATACAAAATCACTCCTTGCCATTGCGTCGCTCAATTTGGATTCGTCCAACAAGTCTCCACGGATAATTTCCACATTTTCCAAAGACTTTAATTTAAGTAAAAATTCCTCAAAGCCTGTAGAAAAATTGTCGTAAACGGTTATTTTGTTTGTTAAATCTTTAGCCAACGCATCTGCCATACTGCTGCCTATAAAACCCGCGCCTCCCGTAATAAAATAATTCATAGCTTCACCCTTTACCTAAATTGTTTTTTCTTTATCCACTATTTCGGAGATAATGTACATTGGTCGGCCCTTCACTTCGTCATATATTCTGGAAATATATTCTCCAATAAGTCCAAGGCTAAACATTTGAACACCAGAAAATATAGTGATGAATATTATTGTTGACGACATACCGGGCGTAACCGTTGGATCCATTATCTTTTGGATAAAGTAATAGATAGTCATCAAAAACCCCAGAACCGCAACTATAAATCCGAAAACAGACATAATTTGCAATGGCTTCGCTGAATAACAAATCAAACCGTTCAACCCTATTTTAAGCGAGCCGAGAAAACGGTTGTAATTGCCTTTACCGGAAAACCGTTTGTCCCTGTCGTATTCAACACTTGTTTGCTTGTAACCTACATAAGCTACAAGCCCGCGTAAAAAGCCATGATGCTCTTTAAGTTTTCGCAATTCTTCTATAACGGTACGATCCATCAACCTGAAGTCGCCCGTATTTGTGGGTATTTGAATATCAGACAGGTTATTAATTACCTTGTATCCAATATGCGAAACAATTTTTTTAATCAGCGTTTCGCCATCCCGAGTTCGACGAGTGGCATAGACTACGTTGTAACCTTCACGCCATTTTTCAATCAATTGCGGAATAAGTTCTGGCGGATCCTGCAAATCTACATCTATT
>JAISRJ010000232.1 GCA_031273705.1 Clostridiales bacterium | reverse complement strand
CAAAGAATACGAGCAAATACAATCCGAACAACGCGCCGAGCAAGCGCGGTTTTTCCATATGCCGGCAGGTGTAGAATGTCTGGGCGGTGATAAAACACGCCAGTCCAAGCGGATTATTATATACTATCAGCATGAAGAAATCCGCCGCCAGTGTAAATATCAAACCGCACCGCAGTAAAAAAGCGTCCCGTCCGCCGTTTACGTACTCTCTGTACGAAAACGACAGCGCGACGCAAAACAAGACATAGAAAAAAAAGACTTTATCTATCATATGAGTTTACGAATCCTTTGCAGCTTATCCGGTTTATTACGGCGTATATACTCGCGAGCGTAAACATTCGCCAACGACATACAAGGGTTTTTAGTGTAAAGCAAAGAAGATGGTTGCGACGCGTACCCTCAAGGTACGCAAGCGACCGTCTGATGCGAAATTGTGCTAAAAAGACTGTATGTATGGCAAATGCTTCCGTTTGCGAGTATAGTCGGCTAAGCCTTGTGTTTACGATTTTTTCTGGTTTTAGTCTTATAGCAGTTAATCAGACACCCATCCAAGATTATGTTTCGCTCTGCATCGGACAACTGCCCGACAGTAAACCAAATATTTTCAGTTTTATCCCCTTTAATAAAGACAGCCAAAAGCTCGCTCTCTCCGGCGGCAATTTTTTCGCGCGCGTTTGGGATATAAATGAAATCTCCGCGAGAAAAATCTATTTTATATTCAATAATCAGTGGCAGAAGCCCCCAATTAATCAGATTTGATCTATAGCGTTTTGTAGCGTACTCAAGCGCGATATTCGCCAAACCACCCAGAACGCGCTGGCAGGAGGCGGCTTGTTCGCGAGCGGAGCCATCGCCGGGTTTATTTGCGCAGATTACACTGCCGAATCCCATTTTCTCGATTTTATCAATAAGTATGTTCCGGTTTTTTAGCAAGCCAAAAGCGTCTGCCCAATCTTTATCCACTTTATGTGGTAAGCTCCCGGAGCGGCGATTTAACTCAACTTGATTAACTTTCTTGGCAAAGCCGACATACTCCGGATCTTTGCGTGATAATGTATATTCAGACAAGGCCGCCGGATTGGAACGATACGAGGATGTATCGCCGGACGGAATTAATTCATCCGTCGTTGTAACGGGATCATTTATCACCGAAGCGACCCGCAGCAGCAAATTATTGGGCAAAGGCATAAAGTCCGGCCAATCCGTTATGTTCGGTCCCATAACTATATTGATATTTTTATCGGCTTTGCGCCAACCGTCATAGACACGATTTTCATAGATTTTATTATTAAAATAGAACGCGGGGTTTGAAAAGTTTGTTTCCACATCCAACGCCGATGTAACAGCGCCGCCGTTAATCGCGCTTGCCGCGATAGAGCGGGCGTCCATCAACGCTACAGAGGCGAATTGATTATCGGCGGGCTTGGAACCTTCGCGGTTTGGAAAATTGCGTGTGGTATGCCGTATACTTAACGCGTTGTTAAAAGGCACATCCCCCGCCCCGAAGCAGGGTCCGCAAAATGCCGAACGAACTGTCGCTCCGGTAGCCATTACTTCCGCGATGATTCCCATTTTACTAAGATGATAAAAAACCGGTTGACTGGCAGGGTATATACTTAGCCCGAAAGCGTCGCTGCCGATAGATTTTTCACGCAAAATATCGGCGGCGTGTACGATATTCTCAAATGTACCGCCCGCGCAACCCGCAATTATACCTTGATCGGCGTAGAGTCTATTGTTATGTACCTTATCTAACAAACGCAGACGCGAATCCCCGCTTTCTTTTTCTATATGCCGCAGAATATCGGTCAAATTCTCATTCAACTCGCTTATGGCGTACACATTACTCGGATGGAACGGCATAGCGATCATCGGCGTTATTTTATCGAGTTCTACATAGATACACATGTCATAATACGCTATGCCGCCGGGTTTTAATTCCGCGTAATCCGCTGAGCGGCCGTGGACAGTATAATATTCTTCAACAGCTTCATCCGTCTGCCAGATAGAGCTTAAACATGTTGTTTCGGTAGTCATAACGTCGATTGCGTTTCTATATTCGACGCTAAGACCGGAAACACCCGGTCCGACAAATTCCAGTATCTTATTTTTTACCAGCCCGAACTCAAACACCGACTTAATAATTGTTAAGGCGACATCCTGCGGACCTACCCCCGGCAAAGGTTTATTTTTAAGAAACACCGCGACAACTTCCGGCATAGAAATATTGTATGTTTCACCGAGTAATTGTTTAACCAGCTCGCCGCCGCCCTCGCCAATCGCCATTGTGCCCAATGCCCCGTAACGAGTGTGACTGTCCGAACCCAATATCATTTTTCCGCAGCCGGCAAATTTCTCTCTCATGTATTGATGTATAACAGCCTGATGCGCGGGAACGAAAATCCCGCCGTATTTTTTCGCGGAACTAAGCCCAAACAAGTGATCGTCCTCGTTAATAGTTCCTCCAACGGCACACAGACTATTGTGACAGTTAGTAAGCACATAGGGAACGGGAAACTCTGTTAAGCCGCTTGCCTTGGCTGTTTGGATTATATTTACATAGGTGATGTCATGCGATGCGAGGCAATCGAATTTTAAGCGCAAATTGGTCATGTCGTCGTGATTCGCGGTATGATTATTTAGAATAGAGTATGCTATTGTGTTTTTGCGGGCGTCGCTTTTGTCTCCTGTATAGTCGCTGACTAAACTCTGTCCACGCCTGATAAAGACACCGGATTCTATTATATTTAAGATAAAAATCCCCCTCGAAGCATTGTTATTCGTGGATTATCCACGTGGAACAAAATCACTTTTTTCTTTATTTAATGTTGGTGATCCGTCACTAAAACCGGCTCTATCCATCCGGCTTATTCTTTCTACTAAATCTTCGGATGTGGTGACGGTTATGTGATCGATATTCGCGTCGGTAACTTCAACGCTTTCCTTCACAAGGCTTTTTAATTCGACTAATTCGTCGTCCGGAAGCGGAACCGAGGTCTTTACGCCAATAATTGCCGTGTTTCCAGAAATAATAACCGCCGCCTTGTCGATTTCGCCTAATTCCCTTACCGCGTCAGCGATTTTCTTAGCGCGTTCTTTTTCGGTAAGAGCGGGAATTGTGGTATTTAACTCATCGGAATTTATTTCCTGAGATTGCTGACGATAATTGCCGCTTCTGCGATAAGTGTTTGTGGCGCCGCGCTCGTAAAATGCCTCGGCGCGGTTTCGGTTAGTTTCGGGGTATTGGGTTTCGAGTCGTTGCGCGCACGCGCTAAAGTATATAAGCGTTACAAATATCGCCGCAAGAGTTATTTTCTTAAACATAAACATCAACCCTTTATTTGAAGATGTTTATATTATTTTACATAAAATACAATTTATGTGCAGAAAATTAGTTTTTCGGATCATCTGTAACGTCGTCGGTTAAAACAACATCCACCCCGGTTTCAAGCAGATTGCTCAAAACCACCGTACCCACGGGGGCGGGATGTGTCAATCGCAATTGCTCCAATTCGCGCATTGCGGGCAGCAGCAGGGGCTTGGGTATAGTGCCTTTTGTCTTGACCGGCACAAAAGTGTCGTTGTACTTTATCGTGGAAGTGAGAACACGCCGGGGCTTAGTGTATTCTTCAATCGCGTAACGCTGACCGCGCGGACATGTGTTATGCCTTACTTCGGTTACATTTCCGGAAATGTTAATGAATACCGACATCCTGCAACCTACTGGGCAAACGATACAGGTCAGGCGTTTTTCGTTTGGCTGTAATGGTCGTGAATTCTTTGATTCGATTTCTTTTTCAACAAAGACATACCCCTTGCCGCTAATTTCTTTATTAAGAAGATAATAGGCGGCGTTTTTTCCGGCTTCTTCACTTTCTTGCGTGACAAAATCCACAAGGTCATGCACATGCACAACATTACCGCAGGCAAAGATCCCTTCGACGTTAGTGCGCAAATATCTGTCGGTTTTCGCGCCGCCGTTCTCACCTAAGATTACGTTTGCGGATTGTGAAAGTTCGTTTTCCGGTATCAAACCCACCGAAAGCATCAGAGTGTCACAGGCGATATATTCTTCGGTTTCCTTTATTGGGGACAGATATTCGTCAACCTTCGCGATTGTCACGCCGGTTACCCGTTCTTCGCCATGAATTTTGGAAACGGTTGTGTTTAGCATCAGCGGAATGTTAAAATCATTTAAACATTGTGATATATTTCTTTGCAAACCGCCCGACTGCGGCATAATCTCGCAAACGGCGCTTACATGCGCGCCCTCCAGTGTCAGCCGCCTTGCCATTATCAGCCCAATATCGCCGGAGCCGAGAATTACAATTTCTTTACCCGGCATATAGCCTTCCATATTTACAAAGCGCTGCGCGGCTCCGGCCGTGATTACGCCCGCGGGTCGCGAACCGGGAATCCCGATAGCCCCGCGGGTTCGCTCGCGGCAGCCCATAGCCAATATTATGGATTTCGCTTTATAATAGATAACGCCCTCTTCGCGGCTCATAGCGGTTACGATCTTATCCGGAGAAATATTAACTACCGTCGTGTTTAGGCGCACGGATATGTTTTGTTCCTCTATTTTCCGGGCAAACCGCAACGCGTATTCCGGGCCGGTTAATTCCAGTTTGAAATAATGCAGACCAAAACCGTTATGTATACATTGCGGCAATATACCACCGGTTTTATCGGCGCGTTCCAAAATTATTATATCATTTATTCCATGTTTTTTGGCCGCGAGCGCGGCACCCATACCGGCAGGTCCCGCGCCGATTATTACAAGGTCAACGTCTGTCATGTAAGTTTCACTTCTTTCTGTCTGAGTAATGTTTGCTTGTCATCAATTGTAAGTTTACGCTTCCACGATGTCAAGCGACTATTCTTAGCAAATCACGTTCGTGAAAATCACGTTCGTTTCATAAAATTTCAAAAAACCGGAAATAGGAACAAACTCTCGAAAACAGCACTCCAAAATATAACTCACAAAATATAACTCCAAAATATAAGTATTGAAAATTTCTGAAAGTTGTTGTAAAATGTAGCCAATCGATTGACTGCGATTTTTTTTATAAAACGACTGTGGAAAATAAATGTGGAAAATAAATGAAAATAAATAATGCGCGTGTCTTTAAGCGTAGTTTTACCATAGAGAAACCCAAATCTATTAGAACTGAAGCAGTAGCCTATTTACGTTACAACCGAGTGGATAAGTGGGAACTTTACAATTTTCAAGCTCTTTGTTGATATACATATTATTAATGTTACAATGTCACTTTTATACATAATCTCTATGCGTCTTCCTCGTCAGGGATTGTTCTGTTGAGAACTCGCAGAGTATTCGAATGTTAAGGTACAGGGTTAATTATCCAGGGCAACAGCATTTACTTTTATAGAGCGTGTGGTAAAATAAAGCGGGGGCAAAAAAATGAATATACAAAAGTTAGAAGAAGAAATAACTACAATAAAGGGTCCGCGCAGAACATACGTAAACTTACGACATAAGCTAGTAGACATAATCATAGTAGGACTGCTGTCTACCATATGCCTCGGAGAAGATTTCATAGATATGGAAGAATTCGGACTGGAACGTCAAGAATGGCT
>JAISRJ010000199.1 GCA_031273705.1 Clostridiales bacterium | reverse complement strand
TTTTTTATTCATTTTAAAATTTTTTGTAAATTTTAAAACCAAATTTTATTATTGGGCTCTTTGTTATGGTCTTTGCGCGAACCCGCCGCCGGGGGCGGAGGGCAGGCCATATCACTTATTCCGCCAGCGGATTTTCAACTATAAAACCTTGCTTGCTTATGTATGCCCTCCCAAAACTATTCACAGCGTCCAACACGTTAGTAAATTCCCTGCCCAAACCCGTCATCAAATATTCCACTCTCGCCGGCACTTCTGGATAAACATGCCGTTCTATCATTCCGTATTTTTGGAGATCCCGCAAATGCGATGTAAGAGTCGCCTGCGTAACACCCGGCATTCGCTTAGATAGCTCGTTAAACCTCATCGTCCTTTCACTCAGCAAAAACAAAATAATAAGTTTCCACTTTCCTGTAAGTATTTTTTGTGTGGTGACATACGGGCATATACCAAACAAATCAGATAAATCATTAACTACTTCGTTCAATCAAATACCCCCCGTTAATTTCATCAGCAAGAGTTATTATAACATACTCTTTCGGTATATCACAACAATTATAATAGTAACATCAAAAAATATACTTACTAAAATAAATCGTAACAGCATAAAATATTCTACTATATTGTATATCTAAATTCAAAGTGGTATAATAATTATTATTAAAAATAACATATTGGAGGTAATATTTTGAAAGTAGGAATTATCAGCGCGACAGGAAAGGCAGGTTCGCTTATCGCTAAAGAGGCCTTTGACAGAGGCATGGACGTAACGGCAATCGTGCGCGACAAGCAAAAGGTAAATACAGATAAATACGCTGTTGTAGAAAAGGATTTGTACGATTTGACGCCTGGCGATGTTGAAGACTTTGACGCTGTTGTATGCGCATATGGCGCTCCGCCGGATCAGGCCGAATCCATTCAGACCGCTTTCGCTCACTTGATAAAAGTTTTTGAGCAGGTTCCATCCGTGCGCATTATATTCGTAGGCGGCGCCGCAAGCCTTTATACCGACTACAGCAAAGAACATCAACTGCTGGAGACCATTCCGGAAGAATGGAAACCAATTCCTTACAACACACTGCTGGCCTTTAACGAGATAAAGAAAAGCAAAGCCAATTGGACGTTTTTCAGCCCAGCGGGGTTCTTTGACGCAAACGGACCGCGCACGGGGCGTTATACGTTGGGTACGGATTATGTTATCAATAACAAAGCCGGCGAAAGTTATCTAAGCTACGCGGATTACGCTATCGCTATGGTTGACGAAATTGCGAACAAGCAATTTTTGGGCAAACGATTTACAGCGGTCTCGGAAAATACCGCTCAGTAAATGCAATAAATGTAAGTATTATCATTTGTAAACATTAAAAACTTGAGAATACTAACAAGGCGTAATTATTTTATTTGGAGGTCTATCCATGGTGAAAATTTCTAAAAAATCCAAACTTATGATACTGCCCTTGGCGGTCATATTATCTGTAGCCCTAATCTTACCGGGCTGCGGCGGCGGTGGCGCGGAAGAAGGCACAGCGGCGCCTGAATCTGAAACAACAGCTACCGAAGCTCCTATCGGTGATGAAACCGCTGGCGCGCCAACGGAAGTCGCCTCGGGTTCGATAGAGCGCGTTGACTATGAGTTGCCCTTGGTTTCAGAACCATTTACAATTCACATATGGGCGCCTACCAGCGCCGGCATTCAAAAGACAATGACCAACCTAAACGAAAGTTATTATTATCAGGAGTTAGAAAAGAGAACCGGCGTTTCGGTTGAATTTACTCATCCTGCCCTTGGTGAAGAACTTAACGCTTTCAATTTGCTAATTAACTCCGGTCAGTATCCGGATATCGTAGAGCTGCAACCCGGCTTAACATATCCCGGCGGGCTGGATAAAGGTATAGCGGACGGCGTTATTCTGCGCCTTAACGATCTTATCGAATCTTCGGCTCCTAACTACAAGTATTTTCTGGAAACAATTCCTATAACACAAAAGGAAGCTTCTACCAACGAAGGCAACTATGCCGCTTTCTATTCAATATCCGTTGACGGGCCTCAACCGCCGTGGATGGGCATGGTAGTCCGAAAAGACTGGTTAGATAGCTTAAACATGGAAGTTCCGGTTACTTTCGACGACTGGCATACAATGCTTACCGCTTTTAAAGAAGAAAAAGGCGCAATCGCCCCTATGATGTTGCAAAACTACGGCTATGTGCCGCTGGATATTTTCCACGGCGGATATGGATTCGCTAACAGCGCCGAATATTTCCAGATAGACAATGTGATCCACTACGCGCCTTTGGAAGAAGGACACCGAGAATACGTTCAAATGATGAATCAGTGGTTTACAGAAGGGCTTATCGATCAGGATTTTGCTTCCAAAGAGGATTTCACACCGGCCAAGGACTATACAACAACCGGAAAAGCCGGGGCTTTCTGGGAAATGTACCATGTTATCTCGTCTAACTATGACATGGCTACCGAAGAAGGATATGAATTAATAGCCGTGGCGGCTCCTTCCAAGACAGCCGGGGAGCAGCTTCACGTGCGCCAGACCAACACTACCACAGGTATGGTTAGTTGGGCGCTTACCAGCGCCGCCAGCGATCCCGAGAAGATTGTAAAATGGATCGATTACGGATATAGCCCTGAAGGCGATATTTTAGCCGCTTACGGTGTCGAAGGCGTCTCTATGGAAATAGGGTCGGACGGCAAGCCCGCGTTTAACGAATTAATTTACGCCAACCCGGACGGTTTGAGTTTCTCCGAGGCTTACAACTACTATGCCAAGCACGGCGGCGCGGTTGCGTACCACTGGGATCGTGAGTATGCCGGTCAGCCCGACGTAAATCTTAACGCTCAACCGATTTGGATGTCCAATGCCGACGGAGATTGGATGCTGCCGCCGATAACCCTTTCGACCGAAGAGGGCACGGAACACGCGCAGATTTATACTGATATACAGACATATACGCGAGAGATGGTTGTTAAGTTCATCACCGGTCAGGAATCACTGGAAAATTACGATCAATATGTGGAGCAATTAAAGTCTATGGGTATAGAGCGCTGCATGGAAATTCAGCAGGCCGCTTTAGATAGGTTTAATTCTAAGTAATTTGTAATGTATGTAGAAACGGGCGGCGAATTGCCGCCCCTACATCCATGCCGATGGGGGAATATTGTGAATATCACTACTATCAAGAAGGACTTTAAAAGAAACTGGGTAGTCTACCTGATTGCTCTGCCCGTCGTCGTGTTTTTTGCCGTCTTCGCCTATGCCCCGATGGTCGGTGTGCTAATGGCGTTTCAAAACTATCAGATCAAAGGCGGTTTTTTGGGAAGCCCTTGGATCGGATTAAAGAATTTTACTGATTTCTTCAAATCATATTACTTCGGCAGGTTAATCTGGAACACTTTTATTCTTAGTTTTTATGATTTATTGTTCGGCTTTCCCGCGCCGATACTGTTCGCCCTGCTTATGAACGAACTTCGCAGCGTGCGATATAAACGGGTCGTGCAGACTATAACATACATGCCATATTTTATCTCTATAGTGGTTATCGCCGGTATTATAAAGGACTTTTTTTCTTCTAACGGCGCTATCACTTTACTTTTGGGCAGTACCTCCAACTTGATCGGTAATGTCAGCAGTTTTAGAAGCATTTTTGTGGGCACAAATATTTGGCAATTTTTGGGGTTTAACAGCGTTATATACATGGCGGCGCTCTCCGGTGTAGATCAGGAGCTTTATGACGCGGCGGCCTTGGATGGAGCCGGAAGATTAGGCAAGGCGCTTCATGTCACGCTGCCCTCTATCATGTCTACCATAATTATACTGCTGATTTTGCGCATAGGAAACCTGCTGACTGTCAGCTTTGAAAAAATTCTGCTGCTTTACGCTCCTTCCACTTATTCCGTCAGCGATGTTATAACCACTTTTACTTATCGCAAGGGCTTATTGGAATCTAATTATGGCTACAGCACCGCGGTCGGACTGTTCAATTCCGCTCTTAATTTTTTAATGCTGGTTACCGCCAATTTTACCAGCAAAAAACTTACGGAAACCAGTTTGTTCTAGGAGGAGGCGCGGATGAATAAAGTCGATAAGAATAAAAACGTCAAGAAAATCAAAGACTCCTTGGGCAGTCGTATTTTTGATATTGTTAATATTATACTTATGGCTGTAATAGCTTACGCGTGCCTTGCTCCGGTTTTGCATGTTATCTTCGCAAGTCTGAGCGACCCCGTGCGATTACTTTCCCATAGGGGGATCTTGTTAAAACCACTGGGATTTTCTTTGGAAGGCTATAAAATAATCTTTGACAACGATACCATTCTGGTAGGGTACCTTAACACAATCTTTTATGTCGTCTTTGGCGTGCTTGTTAGCATAATCTTAACCGTAATGGGCGCTTACGCTCTCTCTCGCAGAAATTTGCTGTGGGGCAACGCAATTATGTTCTTCGTCACTTTTACGATGTTTTTTAATGGCGGACTTATTCCCTTCTACATAGTTGTGACAAAGCTGGGTATGTTTGACTCGCGTTTAGCTCTCATATTGCCATCCGCCGTATCGGCCTTCAACTTGATAATAATGCGAACCTCCCTGCGTGAGATACCCGACAGCTTAGAAGAATCGGCTCTTATAGACGGAGCGGGACACTTAACAATCATGTGGAAGATCATCCTGCCGCTGGCGAAGGCTACCATTGCGGTTATTGTATTGTTTTACGCTGTCGCAATGTGGAATTCATGGTTCCCGGCTTCCATCTTTATTCGTGATAGGTCGAAATATCCCCTGCAACTGATATTAAAAGAGATCTTTGTGCAGAATGACACTTCACATGTCAGTCAATCCAGCTCCGACACAACCGGTATTAATACGGATGTTTTTAAAATGCTGGTTAAGTATTGTACCATAGTAGCGGCTACACTGCCGGTATTGTTCTTTTATCCGTTTTTTCAAAAGTATTTTGTAAAGGGAGTTATGATAGGTTCTATCAAAGGGTAAGATCAAAGGCTAAGAGGGTGATTTGAATTTATAGCGAAAATGAAAGAAAAGTAAAGAAATCGGGTGTAATTAAAAAGAATGACTTTAAATTTAATATAGCGCAAGTTCCTTTCAGCAGAAAACTGTCTTATCTGGCGTTTACAGAGGGCACAGCCCCCATCGAAAACGGCTCGGAGCGCAAGCAGATTTTGCTTTATCGAACGCTACGCAAATATGGAGATCCGCCTTTTGCTCCGGCTACAGTACCGTGTCACATATCTGTGCGACCGATGCTTGACAGAGGTTCCGCTTCTTATTTTAGCCAAGGAACTCCTGGAATGCTGGAAATAAATACCGAGTACGGCTATGCTCAGGTATGTTTTGAAAATAAAGATCTAATACGAATGCGCGGCAAGGGCATAAGCTTTAGATTTTTTGCGCGAACCGAACCGCACGAAGCGGCCATTCCCAGACTGGACGGCACCTATCAGTTAGCTTTGGATGAAGTCGGGGAATTTCTGTTTGTGCCTATTAAGGGGCGCGTGGAATTTGACGCCGAGTGGGATTGGAAACGAATGGGAAGCGAAGATCTTCGTCTGGATATAGCGCCGGATGAAAACGGAGAATTTGAACTGGCGATTCATTTCGCGGACGCGAACACGGAACGCTGTGAGAATTATCGTCCGTTCGATGAATGCCTGGCAGAGGCGCAAGCGGATTATGACGCTTGGTACGACTTATATCCTCCCGTTCCCGGTCGTTATGAGGATATAAAGAAGCTTGCCGCCTATGCTGTCTGGATCTGTTATATTTCCCCAAAGGGTTTGCTTACAGACAATATAGTGTTGTTTGATAAGAGAAACACCAGCGCTTTTTCGTGGCATCAGGCATATCACGCGCTGTCCATAACAAATAATGTGGATCAGGCTGTACAGATTATGTTGGCTATGTTCAAATATCAGGATGAATATGGAGAAATACCTGATCTGTATGATGATAAATTCTGCAATATTCTGGCGACTAAACCTCCGTTTCATGGGTTTGCGCTGCTTAAAATGATAGAAAATTATGGCTATGATTTAACCACGGAGCATTGCAAAGCCATGTATGATCCGCTGGCTCGCTGGTATAATTGGTGGCTTACCATTCGTGATACGGACGGAGACGGAGTGCCCCAGTACAATCAAGGCTGCGAGTCGGGCAATGATTTTACGCCCATGCTTGCCAAGGGCGTGCCGGTCGAATGTCCCGATCTGATGGCGTATTTGATCTTGTTAAGCGAAGGGCTGGCGGTTCTTGCCGGACGAATCGGAAAACATGATGAAGAAATAGCGTGGAACGAAAAGTCCAAAAAGATGTTGGAAACGCTTATCGAGGAATTTTGGGACGGAGAAAAATTTATCGCCAGGCTTTCTTCCAGTCACGAAATAGTAGAATACGAAGAATCCGACGCGTTTATACCTATAATGCTGGGCAAACGGCTGCCCAAAGAAATTCTGGATACGATGGCCGAACAATTGCTGGATCCGGAAAAATATTATACACCCAAGGGTTTCCGTTCGGGACCTAAGCAATATAAAGACGGAGCCGTCCTACCCGGATTTATCAGCGGATTTTCGCAAATTAAACTAATACCCGGACTGTATGAGGCGGGGTATGAAGAAGCCGCCCGCGCCGCGCTTATTGGATTCTGCGAGGAAAATCTGGAAAAACTTCCTAACTTCGCTTATTTAGAATTTGATCCGCCCGGTATAAACCCCTCGGCGATTTTTGGACCTTGCTCGGCGCTGTCCAGCGCGATATTTATTGTAATGGCTAACTATCTGTATCAAATTTCCGTTAAGACGGGGAAGGAGTGAAAAGGATGGCGATACTAAAAGCCGCGCGGGGAATGCTTGGCTCCGCGGAAAAATTCGATCTTCGATCCGTACCGTTTAGCTATTGCGGGTCATATATTTGTGTATTGGAAGACCCGGAGGATCGCAAACTTTATCTCTCTTTTTCGCGCTCCCCAAAATTAATGATTAATAGAAAAAATCTGATTCGCTTGACTCCTATGCTGGACAATAAAGAACTGCCATTTGTCTACACTGTCCAACCGGGCAAGCTTACAATAAAGACCTTCTGCGGCGATATAGAATTTTGTTTCGCGAACCCGCAGCAAATGCGCGTTAAGGGAACGGGTAAATCCGCTCTTAGATTTTCGTTTAAAATGGAGACTTTTGAAGTCGCCGCTCCCAAAGAAAACGGAGATCTGGAAGTAATGTATATTATACTTGGTAAGCTGCTGTTTGCGCCGCTTAGCGGATCGATGTACAATAATGGCAAATGGCTGCCCGCAAAGGCAATGACGGAAGATTTTGATCTGGTGTTACTGCCCAGTATCGAGGCGGGCGGGTTTGAAGCGGCTATTCACGAATATTATTCCAACGGTGAACGTGATAAATCGTATGCCGCCTTTGATGAATGTGTGGCAAACGCGGAGAAAGTATTTGAAGAATTCTACAGTCGTTATCCCGATGTTCCGGAAAAATATAAGGACATGACGAAAGCCGCGGCTTGGACAGTATGGACCCACATAGTCAGACCAAGGGGATTTTTAAAGAGTCCTATAGTATATATGGGCCGTACTTCACTTCTGCGCGGATTCGGATGGCAGCAAAGCCAGCAGGCAATGGCGCAATCGGGCGATTTGCAAGAGGCTTGGAAATTCCTGTTGAATATGTTCGACTATCAGGACGAGGCGGGACAAATACCCGACAGCGTAGGCGAGCAAGGGATTAGTTACCGCGTTTCTAAACCTCCGTTACAGGGTTTTGCAACGCTGTATCTGTTAGAAAAAGGCGACGACTCAGTTTTAGTCAAGGACGACTATGTGAAGCTGTATGATAAGCTAAAAAAATTCGCCGGTTGGTGGTTTAAGTTCCGCGACCATGCGAAAACCGGAATACCGCAGTATTATCACAGCGACGAATCCGGCTTTGACGACGCCACTATTTTTAAAGAAGGGGTACCTCTGCAATCCGGTGATCTGCTTGCTTGGCTGATATTGCTGACCGAGGCGCTGGCGGCTTTAGCCGTAAAATCAGAAAAAGCTAATGAAAGCGAACATTGGGCGAACGAATCGAAACGCTTGTTAAACATTCTGTTGTCCGAATTTTGGAATGGGAGACAGTTTGTAAGTCGAGTAGTAGAAACCGGCGAAACAGTGGAAGCCGGCAGCATTGCCGCGTTGCTGCCTATAATTCTTGGAAAGAGACTGCCGCCGGATGTTATTGAAAAAATATCCGAGAGACTTGCGAGCAAGGATGAATTTTTTACGGAAAACGGCATTGTTTCGGAAAATCTGGGCAGTCCGGAATTTACCGCCAGAGCCGGGTTTATGAAAGGCGCGATTGTGTCGCCGGTGCAAATGCTAATTACTTTGGGATTAAAGCAAGCGGGTAAAGACGATCTTGCCCGCGCGATAGCAAGAAGATATTGCGATTTCGTATGTGTGAAGGGTCTTTCGACTATGCTGCCGCCTCACGAATTTGATCTTGCCAGCGGATTATCCGTCAACAAAGAAGATTGGTACAAACCGGAGGACTTTTATAAGAAAACCGAAAAGCGAACCGACAGATTCAAGAACGAAAAAAAGGAAGCCGAAACCATCGAGCCTTGGACTTCGTGGGCGGCTGCAAACTTTTTGACAATCGTCGGGGAGATTCTTGGGCATGCGTGATTCTACGATACTCAAATTGATTAATTAGCAATAATGACTACCGGCGTAAGCCGGTAGTCATTATATATTCTCCTACTTGATTTACTGCGCTTGGTAAACCCACTATATATTAATTTGTGCAAAATATTTCTACTTATCTTACTCTTCAGTCATTTTTTAAATTCCACTAAATTTGCTTATTTGGAGTTTTATAATGTAAATTGTAAAAATATATAAATAAATTTATTGGAATTCATAGTTGCATTTACATAATTTCTATGTTATACTAACTTTGAGTAAAATTATTACATTAAAGTGAGGAGAATTATTAATGAAAAGGATTAATGAAAAGGTTTGCAGTTTTTAAATGGTCACTGTTTTTAGTTTTATTTGTTGGTTTTGATACTAACGTTTATGCTGATGATATAATTGGTTCTAACAATGAAGTGGGCATAAGTGATAATAGTATCCATAATACATATGAAATTATTGATATTCAGGAAAGTGACGCATATTACTCTATTCCACCTTTATCAAGTGAATCAGGTAATGTATTATTTGGAATTCCAGTTTTGTCAAAGAATGTTAATGTTACAAATCAAATTTTTGATACAGAACAGATTATGATACCTCCGCCTACATACTACTATTATGACGGTTCATATTCTGGTAATATACCTCTTGTAAATTATTATCGTAGTAATAATTATATATATGCCTTTTATTATGGAACTGTATATTATTATTATTGATTTTAAGATAAAAACATCCAATTAATTGGATGTTTTTATCTCATACCCCCTATACATAAGGAGATTACTTATTATGGATAATCTTTTTTGCAAAAAAAATAGACTAACGCAAAACAAAATAAGATTAATCCAAAAAACGCTAATATATTTTTCTATAATTTTGCTTGTTGGTATAATAGTATTTAATTTTTATAATTTATTTAATAATAAAGCGGATAATAATGAAATTAATGAGATACAGGTCTTTAAACAGATCGCTGTAAATGATTTAAAGGATTCTGGTGATGATATGGATTTAATAGGTTGTGAG
>JAISRJ010000129.1 GCA_031273705.1 Clostridiales bacterium | reverse complement strand
TCTGGATATTCGGATTGTGTTTCGGGCGTGTCTGACGCCGCTTCTGGATATTCGGATTCTGTTTCGGGCGTGTCTGACGCCGCTTCTGGATATTCGGATTCTGTTAAGAGATCCGGTGTGACTTCCGGAGTCGCTGATTCAAGTTCAGACATTTTAGCCTCAACCTCCAAGGCGCGTTCTTTTAAAGAACAGGATACGGTTAACACTGCCATCGCAAATAGCAAAATAATCACGACTGTTCTTCCGGTGCGGCGCAAGCAGTTAAATGTATCCATCCTGTCACACGCGATAAAAGAAAGAAGATTTACAATTCTTTTTTGCTATGAACTCTCTGTCAGGTAATAGCATTAATAGTGGCATAACCAACATGTTACAGGTATTGAGTAAATAAATCATTGAAATTTACTCCTTTTCTATAAATTTTTCGTCAGTAAAATTCTAATCTCCAATCAACGCCGCCATCTGGGTGTTGGGGTATTAGTCAGCGTCGGTGTCGGTCTTGGGGTTGGAGTAGGCGTATTAGTCAGCGTCGGGGTAGGTCTCGGCGTTGGGGTAGGAGTATATGTTGGCGATGAATTAACGTTATTTGCATCGTTAGTGTCGAACGGATTCGGTGTTGGCCTAGGCGATGGAGAGCGAAAAGGCTTCAACGCAGGGGATGGAGTAGGGGAGCGAAGCGGCTCTAACACGGGGGATGGAGTAGGAGAGCGAAGCGGCTGTATCGTGGGGGTTGGCGTAGGTCTGAGCATGGGATTGTCGGAAAAATTATTAATTGGTTCATTCGCGGCTATGTGCTCCATCATTTCTTTGGCTTCATCTGTCCAGGAACCATGCGCTTCGTCAAAGAAAGAAAGGATATTATCATTTCCATGTACCTGTTTGGAAGTGGTTTGCACATCGATATGTATACCATAATAATAATTTTCCGGTGGGGTGTTGATCATATTAATACTCTTTAGCAACAATCCCGTAGCCTTGCTAGGCGCAAGTTGGTTAGCCCAATAAGCCCATCCGTCGGCGTCAAAAACCCAGTAGTTACCTTCCAATCTGCCCTTTTTTATCCATGCTCTCATAGTCAAAACATCATCGGTTTTAAGGGTACGTTTAACGGGATTGCCGTATGTATCCGTGTCCGAAAAAGTTAGGTCAAAAGGACTGCTTTTATCTATATAAGATTTATCTTTTCTTTTTCTAACCGGCGCGGCATAAAAATATTTTTGTCCACCAAACCGCCATTCAAAATAGCTATGTATATTCATAACGTCACCAGTCCCGCAGATATGAACGGTTTCATCGTCTACAGGTATATGCGGCGACCAAGAGCCTTTATCCAAAATTGTGGAACTTGAATTAAAAGCCGTTGCTGTTTTGGCGCTTGGGTCTCCGGCGTTTTCGCCTATTTCCATATATTCATAAATTCTAACTCGCACATATAGATAGGATTGCCCCCAATTTTCAATATACAGTTCTCTATTGGCGCCGTTAGCGTCAAAATGGAGTGTTCCGCCTTCTTCGGACAGGTCGGCGACGGAAAGGTCAGTTTCACCATAAACCCTACCATACCATTCGGAAGTAACGGACAAATCATAATTGGACCATGACAGCGTACTTGACGTAAGAATCGCAATAAGCACGATAGCTGTTAATAAAATCGAAAATCCTTTACCGTGATACATATCACCGCCTCGCTCCGCAATATAAGTCGGAGAAACACAAGCCCCCTGTCTCCAAGGGGCGTAATTAGTATTTGTCTATTCCCAAAGTCTGGCAGGATAAATATTTTCCAATTTCATGCGCGAAATAGCCGCTTGCACCGACGGCATATCCTCTTTATATGTGACGCCATACCATTTTTCGGTAGTTGGAATTGTATCGAAAGTAACTCTATTTTCCTTAATCAAATCATTAACAACGGTCGGCAGCAGATATTCGCACTTTAATGGATTCTTGCTTAAATTTTCTTTCAGGAAATCCGGAAACCGATTTTCAAACTTGTCATAGATGCTCGGCATAAATCCCCAAAAGTTCATCGACACTATAGTTCCTTCGGGTAAAAATTCAAAATTCTCCCCATCCTCGGTAAAAACGGCGCCATTTGAACGCTTTTCAATATGGGTGCGTTCAATTATCTCAATCAGTTTACTGCCTTCAGTCTTGCAAACGCCTCTTGCCACATGACCGTGGTCTGTTAGAGTCTTTTCCAATTGATAACTAACGAGAGCGTGACGAGCCGGGTCATTGTTATTCGCCAGATAATCATAGAGTTTTTGATAAGAACTTCTTCCATAAAAATCATCGGCATTTATTACGACCACTGGGGAATCTACCATGTCTTTCGTGGCTAAAATCGCGTGCGCTGTACCCCAAGGCTTGTTTCGAGATTCCGGAATAGAGAATCCGGCCGGAAGGGTGTCGGGCAACTGATAAGCGTACCGCAAGTCAAGTTGCTTTGAAACGTGGTCGCCAAAATGTTCTTTGACGGCAGCTTCAATTTCAGGTTTTATAATACATATAATGGTTTCAAATCCTGCCTCTTTAGCGTCATACATCGAAAAATCGATAATCAAATGTCCTTCGTCGTCAACAGGAGCGATTTGTTTTAAGCCACCGAACCGACTTCCAATACCGGCGGCGAGAATAACAAGAACAGGTTTTTTCATTTATTGCATAACCTCACTTTTTTAACGTAAGTATAAGGCGATAATCACAGTCCGTCAAGCCAAGCTAAAAACCGCACCTTGTAACCCCAGCGCTAAAATGCGGGACTTTACGGCGCGTTTGGCAAAACGCTAATCTATTATTCCAGGAATCCAAAATATTCTATGGCATTATTATATGAAATATCTTTTACCAATTGACCGAGAAACTTGATATTTTCAGGGTATTCACCGTTATCAACCCATTTACCGATTAGATTGCAAAGTATCCTGCGGAAATACTCATGCCGTGTGTAAGATAAGAAACTTCGCGAATCCGTAAGCATGCCTATAAAGTTACCCAGCGATGTTGTGTTGGCAAGGCTGGTAAGTTGGGCGATCATGCCTTCTTTCGTATCATTAAACCACCATGCCGAACCATGTTGAACTTTGTTTTTTACACTATCATCAGGAAAACATCCGGCAATTGAATCCAACAAAGTATTATCGTTTGGGTTAAGAGAATAAAGCACAGTTTTGGGTAAAACGCCTTTAGAGTCTAAATGGTTTAAGAACTTCGCGAATTCGGAATTAACATCGTAATTACCGATACTATCGAAACCGGTGTTTGGACCAAGTTTATTAAACATGCGGGTATTTACATTACGAACGGCGTTGAAATGAATCTGCATAACCAAGCCGCGTTTATAAAGCTCTTCGCCGATAAAGAGCATAATGGCCGTCTTGAATACATCCGCTTGTAATGGGGTAATTTTAGAGCCGTAAAGGGCTTCGATGAAAATTTTTTCAGCCTGACCGGGTTCACCTATTACATATGGCAGATAATCCAAACCGTGGTCGGAGGCGCGGCAGCCGTTATCCACGAAAAAATCCAACTGCTTTGTAAGTGCGGTATATAAATCTTCCAGAGATTTAATATCTATTCGTGAAGTGACGCTCAATTTTTTGATATAATCAATATATCCATCCTTTTCTATATTGACGGCGGTATCAGGGCGATACGTGGGAACAACTTTCACATTAAAATGTTTGACGTTCCTTTCATTTCTAATAAAGCCATGCCAATATAAATCGTCCGCAGGGTCGTCTGTAGTACCGATTACAGTGACTTTGGACTGATTAATTATTCCTCTGACGGAGAGTTCGTCACTTTGCAATTTCTCTTTTGTAATATCCCAAATTTGTTCGGCTGTTTTGGATGTTAATGGAATATCGCAGTCAAAATATCTCCGCAATTCTAAATGTGCCCAATGATATACCGGATTACCGATTGCCTTTTCAATTATATGGGCGAAAGAAAGGAATTTTTCTTTGTCACTTGCGTCACCTGTTATGTATTTCTCCTGAATTCCACTGGCTCTCATTAACCGCCATTTGTAGTGGTCGCCCTCAAGCCAAGCCTGCGATATATTTTCAAATTTTCTATTTTCAGCTATTTCTTTTGGATTTATATGGCAATGGTAGTCAACGATGGGCATATCCTCCGCATAATCGTGGAATAGAATTTTACCTGTTTGGGTCTCCAAAAGAAAATCTCTATCCATAAACATAAAAAAGCTATCATCCTCCTTTTTTCTGAATATCATTCTAAGAAAATGATATAGTATTTACCTAATTTTGTCAAATCGGCGAAAGTACAAACAGTGGTGGGAAGAACAGGTGGGAAAAAATGCGGATAACAAATGCGGATAACAGGCTGTCAATAACACATTAAAATTTCATACCTAAAACGCTAATTAACGCATGAAAATTGCAGAGGTAAGAGCTTGGGGGCGGCTGCCCCCCAAACCCCCGCGCCTCTGAATGAATCTTAAAA
>JAISRJ010000178.1 GCA_031273705.1 Clostridiales bacterium | reverse complement strand
TCAATGTCGGCGTATAGCGTCTTGCGTTCCACGCCGATGCCGTAGGCGTTCAGCGCCGCGATGATCTCCGCAGTCGTCATCGGCGTCTGCTCGTCGGTCTTTTCAAGCAGGATTCGCGCGAGGTATGGGAGCTTCAACCGCTGATTGGGGGATGCTGACATAATAAGATCCATTCCGCCGCTGTCGCTTGCGGCACAAATAGGAATGAAAATGGGGTGCGACCCTCCGCCATTCCGGTATATAATTTAATCTTGAAGAGACGATACACTACAAAGCACGGGAGGAGTTGCAGACTGCTTCTCACAGTACAAAGCAGTATAATATGCTCCTCGTCCGTCCGCTCCAGCAGAATTTTCATCAGGTAGAGCTGTTTCAGTTTTTGATTCGGCGCATTCGCCATGTGTGCTGTCTCCTTTCGCCGCGTTTGGCAATCGGTGAGCAAAGGGGTAGGATGGCTATTACGGACGTCCGCCGTCCCTGCTTTCAAAACATCACGACATTCAACTACTTCTGTGTGTGGAGTACTGTTGAACTGTTGTATAATATACCGTATAAGATCAGGTTTTACAAGTCCAATTTCAGAGTATGTATCCATTCGACCGATCGTGTTCCAATAGACAATTCAATCTCACTCGTGAATAACCGTTCTGCTCGCATGTCACTTAAAGACGGTGGTGGGCTTAGGTCTCGTTGCAGAAGCTAAGGTTTATGATTTTAAGTGGCGTTCTTTTGGAAACAAAATAGATTTATTATTCAGCGAAAAACGTATTAGTCAAAACCTTTTTGATATGCGTGGAAAGTCATACAATTTTATTATACTTGCGAACAATAACATTTGCAGTATTTCGTCTTACAGGATCACATTCTGTTAATGTAGGGCTCACGCGACTTAGTAAATCTCAACGCTCACGAGTATAATACTATTCCGGAAAGCATATCAAAATCACCAGTCACATCGTCGATGTTTTCCAATTCTTACCATGTTTCGTTATTACAAACATGGCAAATCTCCAACTGCTGAATAGATGTAATGATTTTATAATTCGTACTTCTGAAAAAGAAACAGTCCAATCCCGGTAGATAAAAGCATGATTACAAGTGAATTTACTAAAATAGTTATTGCATGGTTCGCTGAAATCGAAGTTTCCGAAACAATTGACGCCATACCGTATATCGAATGTCGCACACCCCACTCAACAAGCCTTGTACCCGTATCTGAGAAACTGCTTAGGTTTCTTATTACAGATACCAGAGTTTCGCTGACTAACACATAGCCAAGGCACACAATAATTGATGCCGTACTGCTTTTGACCAGCATGGAGAGCATACAGATTACCGATCCCAATGCGGCGTAAATAAAAACGCCGCTTACCATCATTCCTGCATATTCCGGCGTCAACATTTCCTGTATCTGACTGGAACTAAGAAGTGCAACTATTTGAAAGACCAGGAAGATTGCAGCGGATACCACCGACGAAAGCGCTGCTTTTGACAAGTAAATATATATACGGTTCTTGCTTGTCAGCCATTTCTGCTGCCATGTCTGCCATTGGTATTCCTGACCAATAAAAACAGAAATCAGAATGGCAACGAGAATCCCCAATCCTTTTTGATACGTTATACCTATCCGAATAATATCGTCGATTCCTTTGAATGCCGTTAAATTTCCGAAAACAGAAATACCCAAACGAATATCCTGCCGCATAAGCATTATAAGTGAGAAAGCTATGAGGCATGTAAACGCCGAAACGCCATAAAACAGTTTGCTTTTTCCAATTCTGTATAGGTCGCTTTTCCATATATTCATCATTACTGTGGTCCTCCTTTTGTAGACTGCATATATAACTGTTCTAAAGTAGTCCCGCTTTGAAGAATGTCTTGGATAAATACCTCTTTAACGATTTCTCCGTCATGCAAAATACCAAAGCAAGTGGCTACGTGTTCCAGCTCACTTAGAATATGGCTTGAAATCAGAATTGTCACTCCGCCAGTATGATTTAAGTGGAGCAGTAGTTCCCGCAGTTCTGCAATACCATCGGGGTCAAGTCCATTAACAGGTTCGTCTAAAATAAGAATATCCGGGTTCTCAAGTAGTGCCATTCCCAGTTTCAATCTTTGCGTCATGCCCTGTGAGAAATTTCTTACCAATTTGTTTTTGCAATCATCTAATCCAACAATTTTCAGGGTCTGCTTAATCCTGCTATCATCGCGCATCCTCAACAGGAAGGCTTGCGATTTCATATTTTCAAATGCACTCAAATTAAGGAACAACGACGGTGAGTTAATAACCGCAGAAACCTTGCTTTTTTGAACGCCAGCTTCTCCAACGGAAACAGTTCCGTTATATCTTTGAATAAGTCCTGTCAGAATACGAAATAGGGTTGTTTTCCCGGAACCGTTTTTACCAACTAATCCGTAAATTTCGCCTTTCGTAATTTGAATGGAAACATCCCGCAAAATTGTATTCCCATTGTACTGTTTTTGGATATGTTCTGCTGTTAAAATGTAGTGGCTCAAATTATTTTCCTCCAATCAATAAGGTTTGGGTAAAATTCTAAAATCCATAAAGCTATAAAGAACAAGGGCAGCAAGGGCAATAATAACGATAGTGATTAAAATGCCTTTCAGCAACGATTTATTCATTCCTTTCTTCCACCTCCGTGACAGTTTTTTTACCGCTTCGGCCTCATTCAAATTCTGCTCCGTATTGTTAATGGGTAAGTCTTCGTCCATTGCCTGCAACTCGGCTTTGCAACTATCACAATAAGCAAGATGTTCTTCAACCATCGTTTTGCTTTCGTTACTGCAAACGCCACCGTGATATAATGGCAGCAAATCTTTAATGATTTCACAAGATACTTTCATTTTATTGCCTCCTGTAATTGTTTTTTTGCCCTATAAAAAATCAGCCTTGCCCAACTATCGGTTTTCCCGAATAACTCACCGATTTGAGAAAATGGCAGTTCTCCGAATACCCGTAAAGTAAAAACCTCTTTGTATGGTTCATTCAGATCATGAAGCAGAACGTGTAATCGCGTAGCCGCTTCTTTATCAAAGTAATCTTTTTCTAAGTCTGATGCTATATCCGGGAAATCAGCATCTATAGCCGGAGCCATCCGCTTTTGTTTTTTGGAAAGTGAGAAGTAAGTATTTTTAGCAATCTGGCAAAGCCATACATATAATTTGCAGCTTCCATTGAATTGATCTATATTCCGCATGGCTTTGAAAAAAGTCTCCTGTGTAACCTCTTCCGCAATGGCCTCGTTCCGGCATAGGGTAAGCACATATTTATATACATCAGAAAAGTGCTCTGTATATATTTCTCCGAAATCCGTCACTTTCTCATCTCCTATCCATAAGACTTCGTTTATATAAAAGCGTTTCAAAGTTTTTAATTTTTTTCTTATCAGCCATATACGACCAAAGCAAGCTGAAACTCCGAACATTCTTTTTGCTACAACAGATTCACTGTGACAGGCGCGGTTGACGGCCGAGATTGTTACATTAC